>JAUXXK010000120.1 GCA_030681145.1 Methanobacteriaceae archaeon
CCTATCTCGTGATTGCCGAAAAGTATAGAAACCCACAGACGAACGTGGCTACCGACCGGACCGTCAAGTCTTTAGGTTACCTGGATGAACTGGAAAAGGAATATGCCGACCCCATAGCTCACTTCCAGAAGGTTGTCCGTAAGATGACCGAGGAAGAGGCTGCAAAGAAGAGGCTGTCTCTGACGGTCAATATGGATGAAACTCTGCCCACGAATGCCGAAGGTCGAAGAAACTTTGGATATGCTGCTATCCTCAAAATCTACCACGTGCTCGGCCTGGACGATTTCTTTAAGAACAAGGCGAGGCATGAACCCTTCGAGTTCAATACAAACTCCATTATGATGCTGCTCATAATCTCGAGGCTTCTGTCTCCTGGCTCGAAGAAGAAGGCCTTCGAGGAGAAAAGCAGGTATTTTGAGCGCTTTGACTTCTCGCTAGCGGATATGTATCGCGCTCTTTCGCACTTTGCCAAAATCTCTGATGAATGCCAGCGGTATCTGCACGGGCAGATAGCAGCAAAGTACGGGCGCAATACCAGCACGATTTACTATGATGTCACCAACTTCTATTTCGAAATTAATGAGGCTGATGAGCTTCGTAAATACGGCAAGTCTAAAGAAAATCGTCACAATCCGATCGTGCAAATGGGGCTGGCCATGGATGCAGATGGAATCCCTATCCACTACGAGCTTTTCCCTGGGAACAAGCTAGACAAGGAGACTTTCCGCTCTGTCATCGGCAAGGTCAGGAAAAAATACGACACGGGGAGAATCGTGGTGGTGGCGGACATGGGGGTCATCACTGGCGACAATATTTATTATCTGACCGGCGGAAAGAACCTAAACGGCTATGTCTTTAGTTTCTCTGTCCGTGGTGGCGCCGAAGCTTTTAAGAGCTATGTGCTTGACAGGGAAGGTTATGTCGGGACCGATGGTAAGCCGACGGATGCCGAATTCAAGATGAAGAGTCGCCGGATTGCTCGAGACATTAACGTGACCTTAACCAATGGCAAAACGGCAAAGAAGACTGTATATGAGAAGCAAGTTGTATTCTGGGCCAAGAAGTATGCTAACAAGGCTAGGGCCGAACGGGATGAGCTCATAAAGAAAGCCCTAGAGCTTGAAGCTAACCCCCAAAAGTACAACAAGGCCACCTCCTACGGTGCGGCCAAGTACGTTAAAAACCTGGAGATCGATAAAGAGACCGGAGAGGTGCTTCTGGCGAAACAGCGTCCACAGTTTGATTCCGGCAGGGTTGCGGAAGAGGAGAAATACGATGGTTATTACTCCATTGTCACTAGTGAGCTAGACATGTCTGACATAGATGTCATCGAAACCTACCGCGGTCTGTGGGAGATTGAAGAAACATTCAGGATCACTAAAAGTACGCTAGAGACACGCCCAGTATATGTGTCCCGGGAAGACCGTATCGAGGCCCACTTTCTCACCTGTTTCATAGCGCTGGTTATCCTCCGTCTAATACAGAAGAAGACTGATCGGCGTTTCTCTGCAGAGAAAATCCTCGCGTGTCTCAACAGTATTGCTTGTTCCAACGAGCAGGAGAACATCTACCTCTTTGACTACAGAAGCGAGATTTCAGACGCCATTGGGAACGCTCTTGGAATAGACTTCACGAAGAAAAGGCTTCGGTTAGGCGAGGTAAAAAATATTTTAGCAGCCGTCAAAAAATGAGCGTTTTCCCTACACATTTATGTAATTGCGCCAAGGCCGCAAACCCTTTATTCACAAGGGTTTGCGGCCTTTTTTTGCCCATTAGGCTGTCAAAGTCGGGATTATACCTAATAGTGTATCGAAAAGCAAAAAGAACCGGCCCCGGCGCTCTCCCCCTAACGAATGTCACC
>JAUXXK010000126.1 GCA_030681145.1 Methanobacteriaceae archaeon
AAAGAGTTTCCCCCCCCATAACCAGTTTTGTAACTTCTTCAGCGGTTAAAACGTTAGCTTCACCCTTAATTATTTTTTGATTAATTTCTTCAATAGTATTCAAAATAAACCCTCATGAGCATATACAATATATTATATATCTCTTATATCTTGGCTATTTCTAATAAATCTTTATAATAATAAATCTATTTTTGAAAATACAATAATTTTAAAAATATTTTAAGTAGAAAAATAGTTAGTAATCAATTTTAAGAAATTAAGTAATATTTTTTAATAATTAAAATAAAAATAGAATATTCAAGAAAAAAATTAATGAAATAATTTAAAGACTAGTTTTTTTAAAATTATCTAGGATATCTTTTAGCTGCCCCTGCTATGATCCATAAGACTATAGCCCCAATTAACCCGTATCTAAATTCATAAAGATTAAAAACTCCCCCTAAAAGAACTAAAAGCCCTATAACGCCCACAATCTACATTATAAAGTCTATTTGTTTATCATCCATATTTTAACCTCTCATTTATAAAATCACAAGTTTTTGATATTATTAAACATCTATAACATATAACATTTATGGAAGAGCTTGATAATGATATTTAAAGAATTAAATTTTATTATCAGAATTCTGATGAAAATAAATAGAAATAAAAAATTATTTAAGGTTTATTGTAAATAATAAACCAATTCACTGCAGCCAGTTTCTTCAAAATTCTTAGAAATAGTTTCCAAGTTCATCATGGCCTTATTAAATTCTTCATCATCATGCTGATTTTTGTCTTTAGTTATTTGATCTTTAATAATTTCCAAATAGTCCTGGGGCATTTTTATCATACCGAAACTGCCATCATTAGAAATTAAAATTAGGCCAAAGTCCTGCAGGACCATGCGAAGGATATGGTCCCCCATAATGTTAAAAGAAGATTCTTCATTTGAGTTAATTAAATTTGCATTTAAATCCATGTGTACCGCTCCTTTTGGATATTATTGTTATTTGGATGTTTTTTAGGTTCTAAGCTTCTCAGATATTGTATGAACTCAAGAATTTCAATATCTTCATAGAATTATTGATTATATCAGTCTTAATGTTAGTGTTTAAGGTATAAAAAATTTGTTTCTGTTGAATTCAGTGATTAATGAATACCAACGCAATGACAATTATCACAATGAATGAAAATATTTATTCTGAATGTTTTAAATTTATTCTGAGAATTTTGCCTGTTCCGTTTCCGTATCTATCAGATTCATTTATGTACAAATAGTATTTTATTATTTTTAAAAAAATCAGAGAATATACTTATAATATTCAAAAACAAAATATTCCATTAGAAAAAAGGATAACTCAAAGAATTAGTTATTATATTAGTATACTCCTATCATAGATCTTGTTCCCATTTTTAAAAAAATTCCTATTCCATCTTTTATAAATTACCATCTTTAAGTTTTTGAATTATAATATCTACCAAAGAAGA
>JAUXXK010000131.1 GCA_030681145.1 Methanobacteriaceae archaeon
TATGTCATACCCGTTGTGCTATTTACCAGCAAGTAGGGAATTGTGTCATGCCTACTGAAGGAATATTTGCCGTGGTTTTAGTAGGGGGAAAAGTTATTTCTGGTGATAATATTAAAGTTAGAGATGTTAAATAGCACTTCATTTACTCTTTCCATAACTTCCCTTAATTATAATTTGGATTATTATTTATTTGAATCATTTATCAGATCAGAAAGTCTCAATATGGTCAATAAATTGACTCGGAAATTTTAATATAATGCACTAAATTTGGAATAATCACAATATTTATATACTATCGTTCGTAAAGAATAGTACATTCGATTAAAGACGAACTATTTATTTAGTTCATTATGAAATAAAATATAGAAGGGGAAAATTATGAAATGCGAAAACCTAAACCAAGAATGTCCAAAATGTGGATCAATGGATAAAAGAATATCACATAAAAGAAATGTTGATTCTGGTGGAGATGCTTTTTATATTCCACATATACCTCAGGGTTCTGTAGGAGTAATTAAATGCAATGAATGCGGCCATTTATTTGAAGTATGTGCTGACAGTGAAATGCCGGTAGAGGTTAAAAAGAAATTAGTATAATCTATTTATTTTTTATTTTATCATAATGCAAATATTTCTTAATTTAAACCATATTTTTGGATATTTTTTTTCTTGAATGTTTAGAAGTTGTTTTTTTTTATTTTTTGGATATTTTTTTCTTGAATGTTTAGAAGTTGTTTTTTTTTATTTTTTGGATATTTTTTTTCTTGAATGTTTAGAAGTTGTTTTTTTTTAATTATTATTTTGAAATTAGAAAAAAATATTAATGAAAGTATTATACTATCCCTAATGGATTTATTTAATATTAATAATCATTTAAGGAAAAATATCCCGTCTATACTCTCCATAATAAGAATAATTAGATTTTTTTTATATTAGAAATTAAATTATTTTTGATTATTTTTTTTTTAAATGGAAAAATAATAATGGATTTAAAATTTATAATATATTCAAAGGGGTGATTATATGAATAGAATAGTACATTTTGAAATACCTGTTGACAATCCAGAAAGGGCAATTAAATTTTATGAAGATGTGTTTGGATGGGAAATAACTAAATGGGATGGGCCGTTTGATTATTGGTTAATCAAAACAGGTGAAGAAGGAGAACCGGGTATTGATGGGGCATTAATGACAAAAGAAATGGGTCAAATGATTAGAAACACTATCGTCGTGGATTCATTTGATGATTTTTCTAAAAAAATTCAAAAGAATGGGGGAAAAATGGTTACAGATAAAATGAGCATTCCTGAAATTGGTATAATGGGTGCATTTCAGGATACTGAGGGTAATGTTTCTATAATTATGCAGCCAATGATGTAAATCATATTTATTTTATATTACAAGTGATGGGAAAAAATAACTTGTTATTTCCCATGAGTCCTTGTAATACCTGTTTAAACGTTCATTAAATAAATCTTTCAACTAACATAATCATTAGATTATAATCATGAAAGATCATACCTATCAGCATTCATCACTTTGTTCCATGCTGCTATGAAGTCTTGGATAAATTTACTATCTGCATCTTCAGAGGCATAGACTTCTGCAATAGCACGTAGTTGAGAGTTAGAACCAAAAATAAGGTCAACTCGAGTACCGGTCCATTTTAATTCTCCTGTTTCACGATCATAACCTTCAAATAGATCACTTTCTTCTGATACTGGTTTCCATTCTGTTCCCATATCCAGCAAATTCATGAAAAAGTCATTGGTGAGGGTCTCTGGGGTTTTGGTGAAAACACCGTGTTGGGATTGCTTGTAGTTAATATTCAGAACTCTCAAACCTCCAAGGAGAACAGTCATTTCCGGGGCGGTTAGGGTTAGTAATTGTGAGCGATCTATAAGTAGCTCTTCTGCTGAAATAGAGAACTTGGTTTGTTGATAGTTTCTGAATCCATCAGCTAATGGTTCCAGAAAAACAAATGATTCTATGTCTGTCTGTTCAGGCAGTG
>JAUXXK010000133.1 GCA_030681145.1 Methanobacteriaceae archaeon
ATTTGCCTGCCCCCACCTCTACTATTTTATCAGAGGGAGTACATTGGTTTATAATATATGATGCAAGATCTTTCCACATGCTATCACCGGAGATAGAAATGATTATAAGGGAATTCAGACTTTCAGACCTTAAAAAGGTCGTAGAAATCGAAGAAATGTCTTTTGACGAACCATACCCGCCTAGCATCTTGAAAGATATTTTCAATCTTGGTGCAGGATTTTTAGTGGCTCAGCAAGATAATATAATATTAGGATATATTATATTTTGGATTAGATTTGAAGATGAGGGTCATATCATTTCACTGGCAGTGGATAAAAAACATCGCCGTAATAGCGTGGGTCAGGAACTATTGGGCACGGCCATCGAAATGTTCAAGAATTTTCACATGAAAAATATTAAGTTAGAAGTAAGATATCAAAATAAAGGGGCAATAAAATTTTATAAAACTATGGGATTTATGGAGGAAAAAATTATAAATGGTTATTATGAGGATGGTGAAGACGCAGTTCTAATGAAATTGTCTCTTGAGGAGAATATCACGCACTATACAAATAAATAAATTATTAAAAATATTCAGTAAATAATAAATAATGTAGATTCATAAAAAAGGTGCGTTATGCCTATAATTAAATAATATATTTATTAACTTTCTAAAATTATGGTGATTAAATGGTAAAAGAAGCAAAGCTTGCTTTAGAGGACGGAACTATTCTTAAAGGGGAAAGTTTTGGTCATGAAACAATTAAAACCGGAGAAGTGGTTTTTGCCACTGGAATGACAGGCTATGTGGAATCTTTAACGGATCCTTCTTATAAAGGCCAGATTTTAATGAACACCTATCCCTTACAAGGTAACTATGGTATCAGTACGGAATGGTATCAGTCGGAAGGTATAAAGGCCGAAGGATTTATTGTAAGATCTGAATGCACTCATTATTCTCATAGTCATTCTGAAAAAGGGTTATCTGATTTTCTAAGTGAATATAAAATTCCAGGTATCAGTGGAATTGATACTAGGGCACTAACTCTAAAAATCAGGAATATGGGGAGCATGAAGGGGGCCCTAGCAACTACAGATATCGATGACAAAGAACTTCATGAAATGGCTATTTCCCAAAAAGACATAACTGAAATGGATCTTATAGACCAGGTTTGTGTCAAAGAACCTAAAATCATGGGGGAAGATTTTTCTGAAAGGGTTGTTGTGATTGATTTTGGAATAAAAAATAACAGTATCAAAGCTTTTTTAAAAAGAGAAGTGGGGGTGGTGGTACTACCATACCATACTGGGCTCAATGAAATAATGGACTATGATCCTAGTGGAGTTCTCATATCCAGTGGACCTGGAAATCCCGACAGAGTGAGTGATGCCATAAATATCATACCGAAATTGGCTGAACGCTTACCGGTTTTCGGAATTTGCCTAGGACAACAGTTGATATCTCGCAGCTTTGGAGCCAGCATTTACAAAATGAAATTCGGGCACCGTGGAATTAACCAGCCTGTTAAGGATTTAAACTCAGGAAAAGTATTTATTACTTCTCAAAATCATGGTTTTTCAGTAGATCCTGATTCTTTAGTTGATAAACCACTTAAAATTACTCAGATTAACTTAAGTGACATTACAGTGGAAGCTTTAGAGCACAAAGAATTACCTGTAAGTAGTGTACAATACCATCCTGAAGCAGGACCGGGTCCTAATGACACTGATTTTTCATTTGATAAGTTTATTAAAGAGATGAGGGAATACTAAAAAAATATTTTTTAGTTTAAAATAAAAATGAATTATTAAATAAGATTATAGAAATTTAATTAAATTTATACCATCTATTAATAATCAATTTAA
>JAUXXK010000139.1 GCA_030681145.1 Methanobacteriaceae archaeon
TTGAAAATTTAAATAATTCTTAAAAATAATAAATAATTTTTAATTTATTATCTATTTATATCTCCCAATTATTACCTTTTTTATAAATTTATGTTAAAAATGGCGATTTACTGGACGGTATAGGTGATTAAACATTATTAAAAGAATATTTGATGAATATACAGAGAAAAAGATATCAAATCAAAAATAAAGCAATAATAAATATAAAAATAAAGAATTTTTAGATATATTACAAGATTATGGAGGTATCGTATGGAATCTAAAGAACAAAGTTGGGGTTATATACTTTCTAGTATTGGATTTTTAATCATTTTAATGTTAAATTATTATAGGGATCCTGTGTTGATGTATTTTACTTTTGCAATTCTTCCTATAACGATTATTATAAGTGAATTATTCAAAACTAAGAATTTAAAAAATAAAAACCTTTATTTAGTGATCGTTGTCAGTCTTTTAAGCATATTAGCAATTACTATTTTTATTACATTTTTGCCTATGATTAATCAAACAGATATAATAGTGAATTGTTTACTTACTATTTCAATTGTAGTAATTATGATAATGTACATCAGAGATATGCTAAAAAACTATTTTTAAAATTTTTAATTTCGTTGAATCTGAAAATAAGGCATATAAATCAACCATTAAACTATTGGATCGATATCAAAGTTTCTTACCGATAAGCTTTAACTTCATAAAACCTAACAATTCTGTAATATATAACTGTATTAGAATCAATATAATTAATTTTTTTTTCTTTCTTTAAAATCACTGCACATGATTCTTATTTTGTATTTAACTATGCTCTCGAAGCTGATTGGAGTAAATGATGCAAAAAACCAATAGACTAGAATATAATTTTTAAAAAATGCTACAACTCTTCTGATTATTGTGTTATGTTATTGATTTCATTGAATTATCAGATGTGTTTTACATGTTTTTATTCTTTATTATTATAATAAGAGG
The DNA here is from genome assembly GCA_030681145.1 of Methanobacteriaceae archaeon. Taxonomy (GTDB): domain Archaea; phylum Methanobacteriota; class Methanobacteria; order Methanobacteriales; family Methanobacteriaceae; genus JAUXXK01. The sequence continues at coordinate 967 of JAUXXK010000139.1, forward strand.
AAAAACTATAAAAATGACATACTTTTATACTAATTAGTATGAATATCAATGATATTATCACTAACGTGAATGAAGGAAAAAGCGTCATAATGTATAAACAGGACATAAAGGCTATAATTCCAGAACTGGCCAGTAGGTGGACTGTGATATATGTTGCTGAACCCAACCCTCCTAAATTGAGGCTGGCCGAAATACTTACTAAGCTTGGAGCTGGAAATAAGGAAACAATGAAACGATTTACCATCGAGGAATTGAAAGAAAAAATTGCTCAGCAAACAAGGAATAAAAAAGTCATCATTGCACTGAACAATTTTGAAAAGATAACAAAAACAAGTGTAGAAGTCTTTGAATTTCTTATGAGCCTTCCAGGGATTATATTGTTATGTTCCTATAAAAAAAAGTTCAAACCGCATGCTTACAAACTTTTCATCGCTATGGAAAGCTATGTAGAAGAAAAAGACGAAGAAATACGAATTACATATGCACTTTTTTTGATTATTGCCGGAATATTTGTATTAATCTATCTAAAAATTGCATTTGCCATTGATGGATTCATGGCCTTTCTGGTCCTCGCTGCACTATGGTTTGGCCTGACAATTTTCAGAACTCTTCTATTTGTGGCCCGGTGATTAAAATGAAATATTACACCCATATCGCAGGTTCATTGATTT
>JAUXXK010000065.1 GCA_030681145.1 Methanobacteriaceae archaeon
CCTTTTCCTGCGAGACATCTGGTTTCATTTGAATCATATATGCCCGAAAAGCGAACTGGTGGAATAATAACCAGTAGAGGTTGTGTATATTCCTGCAAATACTGTTCATCATCACTTATTATGGGTAAAAAGTTCAGATCGCGCAGTCCTGATAATGTAGTGGATGAAATTGAAGAATTAATAAATAAATATCAGATAACGGATTTTGGATTCATGGATGACACATTCATGTTGAATAAAAAACGGGCCAATGATATTGCAGATGAAATTAAAACCAGAGGCCTGGATGTGACTTTTGTAGCATCATCCCGTGTTGACCGTGTAGATCAAGGTCTTCTTCAAAATCTAAAAAATTCAGGAATGAAAACAATATATTATGGGGTTGAATCCGGATCGCAGCGTATTTTGGACATTATGAAAAAAGGTATAAGCCTTAAAAACGCTGAAAATGCGGTTAAGATTGCGAAAAATACAGGTCTAGAAGTATTAACTTCTTTTATCATCGGATATCCTGGAGAAACTAAAGATGATATTAATAAAACAATTGATTTTTCTATAAAACTTGAACCTGATTATTGCCAATACTCTATATTAACACCATTTCCAGGAACACCAATTTACAATGAACTTAAGGAAAAAAATTTAATTGATAATGAAGATTGGCAAGAATACACCGTCCTTAAGCCACTTTTGAAATACGATCAACTAGGTTTGAACAAGAAAATGGTGGAGAGAAAACTAGCCATTGCATACTTTAAATTTTATACCAGGCCCAAATATCTTCTTAACCATAGATATATGATTAAAGTCATGTTTCAAACAGTTTTGAGAAGTTTTATAATTCCGAAACTCAAGGGTAGTACGGGTAATGGTTGGTATCAAAACCTGGATAATAATTCATCTAAGTAAATTCTATTGTTCATACATTTAAATTCATTATCAGGTTATTTCGGGGATTTAGGGATTTAAATATTAAGTTCATTATCGGGTTATTCCTTGGATTTAGGGATAAATAATCTGAAATGTAAAATAAAGAATAACGGAGGGATTCTATGGGTGAAAAAACAGATGAATTAAAAGGAAAAGCTAAAGAAAAAAAAGGTGAAATTAAAGGGAAAGCCAAAGAAGCAGAAGGTAAGATTAAAGGGAAAGCTAAAGAAGCTGAAGGAAAAATAAAAGGTAAACTTCAAAAATAATTTAATATAAACCTAAATAATGCATAATTAAAATAATTATTTATTTTTTTTGGATTATAATGAACAATCTATGTTTTATATCTGAAAAAAACTTCTAAAAATACTTATTTATTTTATATATCTTGAGAATTAGTTAAATAATCATTTATCTCTGATTTATTTTGATAGTTCCTCAAAATACTAAACTAAATCCGTGTAAAGTGAACTCATTTAATTACTTACCATTAAAACTCTCAGAAATTCTTTTTTTACTTAAAAATAGTTTATATATGGATTTTTTTCTAATGTGATATTTTATATATCATTTTATTCAAAAATATAATATAATCTGAATAAATTTTTCAGGGGGGTATAAATTGAAAAAGTATTCAGTTTTTCTTTTGTTAGTATTTTTTGTAGTGGTAGCGGGAATTCAATTTTCTGAGCCAGTATCAGCAGCTAGTTGGGTAAAATTTGATAAAAAAGTTGTTTATACTTATACTGGTCAACATGGTTATGTGAAATTAGTTTACACGGTTTATAAGAAAAATAAGAATAATGTATTACTTAAACAAGCTTATTATTCAAAAGCATATAAATCAGGAACTTATAAACACTATGGAACTTACAAGTGGTATCTTAAAAAAGTTTCTAAAACCAAATTAAAAATTGTAATTCCAGATATTGAGGGTAATTACCGAAATCGATATGTTAAAACTAAATATTCAGCAGTTAATTA
>JAUXXK010000148.1 GCA_030681145.1 Methanobacteriaceae archaeon
GGCCCAGATAGCTTCTCCAAAGGTGGAGTTCTTAATATTGTGTTCATATTCCTGAGGTTTAATTCTTTTTCCGGTTCTTCTACGGGTTATGATGGCAGATGCTTCCATTAGTTCTTCCCAGCTTACACCTTTTAGTTCTAGTTCCATGGCCTCAAAGATCTTGGAGACCTTAATTTCATATAATTGGGACAGAGTATCCACTATATCAAATGATCTTACCACACCACGAACCACATCATCATCACCTAAAACAGGAATACTAACCAGTTTATTATGGGATGTTTCCAGAACAGCCATACGGGCCGGGTCATCTTCCATAACATGAACAATATCCTCTTTAGAATGCATTATATCCTCCACTTTGGACATTTTTTCCCTAAGACCTCTGGTAACATCCAGAGATGTGATCCAACCCACTAATCTCATATCATTGTCCACCACAGGTGTGGTGAATTTACGGTATTTTTCCATTTTAATAGAAACTTCTACCAATCCCTGATCAGGGGATACAAAAATAAAATCCTTATCCATAATCTCCTTAACTTTCATTGGCCAACCTCTCCAGAGTTAATGCATTTACCGGACATTTAGTCGAGCAAACATTACATGATATACATTTATCTTTATCAAGAACAATCTCGCCGTCTTCTAGTTTAATGGCCCCGGTAGGGCAATTTTCTTCGCAGATTAAACATTCAACACAAATATCCTGATCAATTAATAATTCCCGGGTTTCTATAACCGGACCCAACTCTCTTTCCAGAGTTATGGCATCAGCCGGGCAAACACTAGCACATGAACCACAGCCAACACAAAGTTCTCGATTTATATCTGCTGGCTGGTCATTTTCAACTGTTATGGCACGGGTAGGGCATAACCTAGCACAGGTCCCACAGGAAGTACATTTTTCAGGTGATACCTCAATATTCTTCATACGGATAATTCTATGAGGAACATCAGTACTCTCCAAGTGGTATTCTACCTCACCATCAACAGTAGCTGTGGTTTTAAATACACTGATACATCTCACCGGGCATGTTTGAGCACATATTTCACATTTAACACAATTATTAAGAATTTTAGCAGGTTTTATAACATCAGCACTTTCAATAGCATCCACCGGACATTCTTGTGAGCAAAGGTTGCATCTAACACATCTGGGTGAAATATTAATGAATTTATCAGAGATGGTACATTCCTCAATATCTCCCTGAAAATCTTCCACATACTCCTCTAAATCAGCTGATTTTAAGGCAACCTCCTTTTGAAGGTCCCCCATTTTCTTTTTAAAACTTATATCCATAATTAAACCTCTAAGACGAGTTTTATAATGCTATTTATGCACAAATAACATGAACGATATTTTTTTTAATTCAAATGAAATCTTTTTTAATTTTTAGTTAAGGAAATTTCTTAAATTGTGATAAAGTGATTCTTTTTATAAGTATTAATTAAATATGCATAACTTAAACCTATTAATTCTTTTCATATTTTTCTAGGGACATGTCCTTAATTAAGGGCAACCCATCAATGGCACCTATACATTCCACACATCGAGAGGCCACTTTATTTCCAAATTCACACGCATCTTCCAGAGAAAATTTTTTGATAACTCCATATAAAAAACCGGCATTGAAAGAATCCCCGGCACCAGTAGTATCCCTACATTTAACCTTAAAGCATGGTAGAAAAATAGATTGTGAACCATCAAAAGCCATTGCACCTTTATATCCTCTTTTAACCACCACTGTATCAATACCATAATTAATAAATGTTTTTAATGATTTAATTAAATCAGAGTTATCATGAAAATTATCTTTTTTAAGGAGTATTTTTAATTCAGTTTCATTGAGTAGTAAAATATTGGTACTGTATAGAATCTTCTCCAGAGATTTTATTCCTTTGTGGGCATAGATCATTCCAGGATCAAAGCTAACTTTGATACCAGAAATTTCATCCAATAATTGTTCCTGAGTATAAAATGTATCACCTACAAAAGAGCTTAAATGAAGTATTTTGGTTTTGGAAACATGATTAATATCAATTTCATCTAGAGTTATAGTATCATTGACCCCTGGTTCAACATACAATGCACGTTCACCCTGGGAATCTATAAAACCCATGACCCTGCCACTACGGCCGGAAGGAGAGGTTATAATACATTTATCATCAATGTTTTCCTGGATTAAGTTATTATGGAGTATTTCACCTTCTCTGTCCTGGGCCACTTTACCAATGAAACCAGTTTTAAGATTTAAGCGAGAAGTGCCAATGATAGTATTCGCAGCAGATCCGCCGCAAGTTTCGGTGAATCCTTTTACAAAGCTTTCTTCATCTGCTCCAGCTATTTTATCCACCAGATGGAGCTGATCCATGTTAAGGGCTCCAAAACCAATTATATCCATTGAAGAGTTTTTATCTTTCATTTATGACTTTCTCGTTTTGATTTATTTGTGGAATTTAAGATATGGTATTTATTTTAAAATAGGTCTTTCAAGTGAAGTTTATATTTACCAAGTTTACCCTGGTAGTTGCCAGCAGAGATTTTATTAACCCCTTCAACTTCACAGGCGGCTTCAATACCTACTTTCATGGCTTTCTTCACATTTTCCATATCCAGACCATTAATCACAATTTCCGGAATATATTTTGCTTTTTCCGGGACCAATGATTCTTCTTGAAGTTTTGGCTTTAGTGAAGGACAATATGGATGGTTGGTAGTGGGTCCAATCCAGGGATAGTTGGTTTCGGGTTTGGATGCTGCAGAGCAAATATCAAAGGGAGTGATAATTCCTTCCACTTCTTTAATTGCTTCTAGGGCCTTTTGACCAGCTTCAATTACTGCTTCTCTGGTTTCACACATATACCAAAAATTAGCACCCATAAAACCACTCTGATATCCCAGTTGGTGTTCTACTTTGAAATCAGGAATAGCAATAGGCACCACAATCATTTTTCGCCCATTTAATTCTTCTTCCCATTCATATCCATCTCCACAGTGGCCCACTTGTTTCATCATGCCTATGTATCCCTCAGGAAGAGGTGTGGCATTAAAAAGAGAGGTAAATGGCTTTACAAGAATATCCTGGCGAATACGGTAGGATAATTCTACTTCAAATTTTTCCAGATCATCTAATCCAAACCAGAACTGAACTATAGCGCCATTTTTACCGTCTGGAGTTTTTGATGAGTCAATAAATGATTCCACGCCCCCCTCAACCCGACCAATAACAGCCCCCGGAGTAGAGGTAGAATCATATGCTGCCCTTTCAATGATTTGATCATTATCAGCAGTTATGATTGCCCGAACACATTTTCCATCAAATATTTCACAGTAAGTATCTTCAATTTCTATTCCATTAATATCCATTCAATACACCCCAATGGACTCTTAGATTTATTTTCCAATGAAATATTAGATTTATTCTACCAGGGACTCTTAAGTTAATGTTCATTTAACCCAGCCCTCCAATAGATTCTCCTCTGATTTTTTTACGAGATTTCATGCTTTCTGTTAATATATATTCCTGGTTATCTGGGGTGATTATTTCCATTATTGGTAAATCAGATGCAAAAACTTCTTCAAATTGTTTAAGAATATTTAAATTAACCCTGAAATTAGATAAGGCCCTTTCAGGATCTGTGGTATATGCCTCTAAAAATTGTTTAATGTAAGTACTGTTAAATCGAGAGTGTAAATCCATTAAAAGAGAAGTGGCAATAGTATGATTTGATATTATGGCAATTTCAGCCGCTTTAATAGCAAACTCATTGCCATTAAAAGAAACAGAAATTCCTTTATTTTCCCTAGCCAGTGCTAATGGTTCCACATCAGTTATACTGTCACCGATATACATGATTTTATCAGGGGTTAAGCCGGTTTTATTTAAAATATCTTCCACAGCCAGTTTTTTACCTACACCACCAACGGTTTTTATTTGGGGGAGTATTTTTCCTATTTCCATGGATGGTATTTCCTGGAAGAATATTTTATCCATTGTATCAAAATCAGCACCATCCACTATGATGTCCTTTATATTTTTCAGTTTTTCAGATTCATTAGTAGATAGTGATACTGTATCCAGATTGGTTTGGGTGGAATATGTATTTTCCACTGGAAATCCGTTTAAATTGCATAGGGCTTCAATATACTGTTGGTAACTGGTACTAACTATGAATGAATGCATCATATTATAGGCCAGATTAATAGTTTCTTTAGCACCGGGAACCATCTGCACAGTTTTTCTGGAAAACTCAATCATCTTCTTATTGTTGAGTCCGTATGCTTTTAGAAAAGGAACTATGAGTTTAAGGGTGTCTCCAGCATTATAACCTGGTTTTTTTATTTCATCTACCAGTATGTCGTCGTATTTACTTACTGCTTGGAAGAATTTATCTCCTTGAGGAATAAAATGCTCTGACAATTCGAATGCATTATCATTAATGGATAAAGGTCCTTCACAGTCAGTTATGAAAAGTTTTTTTGACAAAAAAATGTTCCCTCCTAATAAAAGAGAATTTAAGAATAATTTAGTCTTTTAGTTGGACAGTTATAGAGTTTACAGGACATATGGACTGACATTCACCACAGGCAATACATGACTCTTGCTTAACCATGACTTCATCGTTTTCCATGATTAATGCATCAACCGGACATTTGTTAACACATACCCCACAGGACTGGCAAAGAATATCATTAACTATAACTTCACCCTGCCGTTGTTCAGTAATTTGCCGCCTTTTTACCAGAATTTTATCATCTGTAATTATGAAATATTCTTCTTTTAAGTTAATAGCTTCCACTGGACAAGTTTGGGCACACTTACCACAGTATACACATTCAGAACTTATATGGATAGGTGATGGCATCTCCAGTTCAATGCATCTTACTGGGCACTGTTCAATACAAGCACCACACCCAATACAATTCTCCTCTATCACAGCAATATTACGTTGAGGAGATGTAAATTCAATAATTTCTTTTATATCCCCTATTTCCAAATCCGAATTAACCATATGCTCAATATCATCTTTTATAATGGAGGTTACATCTATTTCAAATTCTTCTTCCTGATTTTGATAACTTATATCTCTTAAAATTTTATTTAAGATATTATCAATTTTTCCAGCGTCTTTGGCCAGTTTTTCAGATTCTTTTTCAAGAAGTTCCGATACTATATCCATAGTTTTAATTTTAGAGAATTGTTCGTAAGCCTTTTTTCGGGATGAATATTTAATAGCCGCAGAAGGACAAACTTCAAGACATTCCTCACAACGGGCACAGTAGGAAGGATCAATATAAGGCATTTTACTTATTTTACCTAAATTTATAGCGCCTCGAGAAGGACAAACGCGAGTACAGGTCATACAACCAATACAGTCTTTTTTGTTCACTACAATACCTTTTCCTCCAACCACGGACCTTGGTAAAATTTTACCATATTTAATGGCTTCGGTGGGACATACTCGTGAACAGAATCCACAACTTACGCATTTATCCTCATCAATTTCACT
>JAUXXK010000156.1 GCA_030681145.1 Methanobacteriaceae archaeon
AGAATAAACACTGGCTCTTCCACCAATTTGCTCGTTTTTTTCCAATACCGTGACCTTAAAACCATCTTTTGCAAGAAGGGCCGCGGCTGAAAGTCCCCCAAATCCAGATCCAACAACAAGTGCTTTCATGATATCATCAAATTTTATATTTTTAGTTATCAATAAGAATATGAATGTGAATACTAATTATTAATATATTTTGTAAATCTGGGTTTGTAAAGTTTATGGGTGTTGTTATTTTTTTATATGTTTTTGTGTCCAGTTTTTCATTTTGTAGTGTAAATAGGTGAGTATTCCGGTTATTGTTTTGTATTTATTTTTGATTTGTTCTGGTTCTGTTTGTCTGTAGTAATTTTCCACAGTGTTAGATGTTCGTGGTATTTTATGGTCTTCCATGAATTGGGTGAGTCTTTTATAGTCTGGAATGATTTTTTGTTTAATGAATCGCTGTAATAAACGTGGTATTCTGTTAAAATCATTTAATAACCTTTTTAATTTTTGATTACTTGTTTTTATGTCGTGTGTGCGGAATATGTTTTTGATATCGGTGAAATAGAGGCATAAACTGATTTTTTCATGTTTTGTGAGTTTTTTACTGCGTAATTTCTTGTATAATTTGTCACCAATCATTTTAAACAAGTGAAATGCGCATAATTGGTGTTTAACACCTATATGATCTATTATATTTTTATATAATGGCATATGGTCCGTGGTGATTGATATTAATGGTTGATTAATTATGGATTCTTGTATAAACCGTGTTATGGCCAATGGTCTTCGTTTAGGGACTATTTGTTCAGCTACCGGAATATTCTGTATTTGGTCGCATAATGTTAATCGATACATTCTATGGCCATTAATTCGTAAAAATTGCTCATTATAAGGATAATATCCAGAATAAAAACGTTGAGTGTTTTTAATCATGTTTTATGTGTTTATTGTGAGCCAGTTTCGTATGGTTTGGTGTGATGGTGAATTTCCCAGGAAGTTCTGTAAGTCGAACTGTGTTTTACGAAGCGAACGATAACCCGTTTCGATAAAAGAATTTAATTTATCTTTAAATAAATTAATATATCTTTTATAGGGTTTTATAACTGATTTAATGTTTCTAGTGGATTTTCGTCCGCAAGTTTTGCAAAGATATCTTCGCAAATAAACATTCAAAGGCTAGTTATCATCAATTAACAGCTTAATATGACTATATTCATGTTTAATAACATTTTTAGAACCACAATATGGGCATTTTGGTTTTATATATTCGAAATGATTATTTTCGTGCAAATACAGTTTTTGATTAATATTCTGAGCTTTTTTGACAGGTTTTAAGCGATCTTTTAAAATGTTTCAAAATCATGATTTCCTGTGAAAAAATCGGAAAGTTTAAGTTGGATGGAGTCAAACTAAACTTGAGAGTAGTTATTATTTGATTTAGCATGATAATATATCTACTATCGCTTAATACTTATATTTAACCATCTTAATTTTGAATTATGGGTCACAAAAACGTGTAAATATTATTTAAAAATTTTTTTGCGAAACACCCAAACACCCCTAAACTTTACAACCCCTTTTTTGCATGGGTGGTTTTTCTCCCTTTTTTTATCCCATATAAACTGTAATGGACTAGAGGGTTCAACTTTGATTTTTTCACATCATCATATTTTTTAATATAATATTCCCCATCAAAAGAGTAGCTGGGCTTTTTACCTTCGCTGAAACCGTGATATAAATAATGCATTATAGGATCCACACCCGATTTTCGAACAGTATAATATCTTCTCAAATAATAACCTATATCTAGTAGATTGTTCTTTTTAATGGCACGATAACCTTTTATATATATTAAAGCAGTATTAAATCCAGTTTTTTTAGAATTAAGAAGAATATATATGCTTGGGAATTTTGAAACCAATATCTGGGCTTTTGATCTGCCTTCATTATTCAAATATTTCATTTTAATTACTCTTGAGTTTAATTTATGAACTTTTTCTGCCAATCTCTTTTTTTCTTCTATATATTCCTTTTTACAGTTCAAATAATCTAAAGAAATCCTTTCACAAGTTTCTAATAGGTCTGGGAGAAAGTTAATTGTATCAGGGGTGTACTTTATCTCAATATTTTTACAAAAAGACAAATCCATTGGATCTTCTTTGGTTGTTATTTTTTCTAATTTAGTAGTTGTCGAATAAATTTTTGCAAGGGTTGCAATATCCTCATTTTCTAAGTTTCCAGTTCTTTTTAACTCATTAAACATTTGTTGACGATGCCAACTTTGATATTTTGTTCTATTAACATCACATACTGTATTAAGCCAACCAATAGAAATTTTTAACATTCCCTGGGTTTTTGATCTTATAGGAAAATGTGCTACTTGTATACCTGAATTCAGTATTTGCTTTATGTCATTTTCATACTTCTTTTTGTATACTAATCTGTGATTACCCTTGCTTAATTCTGCAGAAAAATCTTTAACTAATTCGCCAGTTAAGATTACTTTATTCATTTCTTCAGCATTTTCCCTAACAAAAGTTATTTTGGATGGCATGAATTTTTTAAGTTCATTTTGACCAAAATTTGGAACATAAGTTTTCCAAGGCACGTGATAAAAACTATGGGGTTCTATTTTTTCTAATATATGTCTTGGATTTTCTCCAGTAGTTGAGATTAAGAATTCATCTGCATCTAATGGGACAATGATATCTGCGTTAAATTCTTCAACAGCTTTTATTAAGAGTTTATTCATTTTAAAGGCTTGATTAAATTCTCTATCTTCATCTTCTAGGATGATTATAAGTAATCCTTCTTTTTGTAGTTGTTTTAATATTTTAAGAGTATCATCGGTACTACCATTATCTAAAATAATCATTCCATCAAGAATATTGCTATTATAGCGAACAAAAGATTCTATAATATCCATTTCGTTTTTTGCCATACTAATAGAAAATATAGTCTTAGATTTCAATATATAACGCCTCACAATGTTATTAACCATATGTGGTAATTTTTTTTAAACTTTAGGCTAATTGCAATTTTGATCAGAGTATAAGTAAATTATAAACTAATTATGCAATTCATAATCTGTTTAGGATATATATTAAATAAATATCAGTTAAACTCACCCCCAATAGGATTTCTAGAGTTCTAATTTACTCCATTACCAAAAGTAAATTAGTAATTAATATATATTATATTATTACACAGAATACATTTTTTCAT
>JAUXXK010000158.1 GCA_030681145.1 Methanobacteriaceae archaeon
AATCTACAACTGCTTTTAACAGTATCGAACCCAATACTAAAGGAGTCCAATCAAAACTGTATGTAAAATTTGTTTTACCGTTTAATGAGACTTTTATAGATGCAACTTCAGTAAAATCAGCAGGGACTCCACCGATTGGGGAACTTGTATTCTGATATAATGTAACAGTAAAATTGGATGCATTTCCAAATTTGGTATTGAATATGGTGACATTAATTGGAGTTACTTTGTGAAGATATGCTCTGTCAGGTCCATCTATATCAATAGTAAGATCCACTTTATTATATTTATAAAAAATGCATTCGTCATCATTACACCCATCTGATCTTAAATCAATTTCATAACTTAAAATGGAATCCATAATTCCTTGAGGAAGATATGAAACAATATCGAATTCACTGATTATGCCAAATCCAAATCCAAAAAGAGAAAGTGCAGTAGTAGAATGATAAGCTATTCCAAATAGTGCTAAACTACCTGTTACAGAAGAAAATATATTTTTAGCGTACATCCAAAATTTACAATGATCACAAATGTAATAACCTTGAATATCTTCTTTGTATTTTATATCTCCAGCTGTTGTTGCAATTGCAAAAAGTGCTGCACTAACAACTACTATTCCTAAAATAACTAAAATTGGAATAGCAGCACGAGCTTTAACAGTACCATTATTTGTTTTACTTGAATTAGAATTATCAACAATTATTTGCCCATCTTTAGTAGTTTTAACTTGTGATGCATCTACCCATTTAACTTCAATAGGCACCCCACTATCTTTTAATTCTTTTATAACACTTTTTATTTGGTTTTGTTTGTCTATAATCTTATTATATAATCTAGATGTTTGATTAAATTCCATTTCAGGGTTTTGAGTGAGAACCCAATCTGCACCATTATCATGAGCTGCAATTATAGTACTTGTAATATTTGTAAGATTATTTGCAGTTGAATTATCGATATTTATTCCAGTATTATTTCCAATAGCACTGTTTATTTTTTCCAAATATTTATATTCTAAACTAAGCTGTTTTTTTGCAGATTTATTATTACCTTTTATTGCATATTGCACTGCTTTATTGTTATTATTAATAGCTCCATTAATCTGATTTAATAACATTTTCTTAGTTTTTGAGTTAATAGTTGAATTTTCTACTGTGAATTTGAGGTTTTTCAGGTTTTGTCCGGAAATTTCAGCTATTACTGCAGAATTAGAAGCTCCACTTAAACTATCTATATCTTCCATTTCATCTTTTAATTTAGATACTAACTTTTTCTGACGTTTATTTAAAGTAAAATTACCACTAGAATTTGAGTAGTTTGTTTCATTTGAACTTCCAGAATCAATTAAAGAATTTAAAGAATCAGGATTACTAATATTATTGCTTAAAGAACTATTATAACTATCATTATTGGTTATGGATTCATTATGATTCATATTAGCGCTCACTATCGTCGCGCCAGATACAATACTTAATAGGAATATAGATATGATCATTAATCTTGACAAGTAATCTTTTATCATTTTTAACACCCATCTTTTATCATGTTCAATATAATATAAATTTTTATTATTATGATAAATAATAAAATATAAATAGTATTTTAATACAAAATATTAAGAATTAATACTCATTAATAAAAATGTAAGTATTAAAAAATATGATTTGCGGAAGATATGATCTTTAATTTTTCTTTGTTGTGCATTAATCCAAATAATTTTAAAATAATGGTTTGAAAGTCTTATGTATATATGAATTAATGGTAATGATTTAGTAATGTATGATATTGTTTAACCACAATTTATTCCATGAATGTTCTAAATTCATTTTCCATGACATTACTCATGTAAATCATCATCCCAAATAATTTTTTTGGATTAAAACCATTACTAGTATCAACACAAGCTTTAATTTCAATTTTTCTTTCTGAATCTAGTATAAATGTTATACATCGATATTTCTCAGAGTTAAGTTTATTTATTTGTTCGAGTATTTTTTCAT
>JAUXXK010000160.1 GCA_030681145.1 Methanobacteriaceae archaeon
AGTGAAAAATGTGTGCACTGTTATTATTGCCATGATTTCTGTCCTATGTATGCGTTATTTGGAGATGCAGGAACCATACATCCCAATGATGTTGGTGTTGTAGAATCGGATATAAATCAGTTGATGGATAAACCTTTCAAGATTTCAGATGATAAGATTGCTTTTATCGCTCAATTTTTGGCAGATAAAAGTATCATAAAGAAAAAAAAGATATAATCCAAACATTTTGATACATAAAATGTTTGTTTTTAATTATTAAACCTCAAAGAAATATAAAATGATATTGTATCTATAAAATAATAAATTATTAACTTATCAAATATAAGAGGGATTAAATGAGCATCAAATCATATTCAAGGGCAAGGGCCGTTCATGCAATGTTAGTATACACTGGGGGATGTAATGGTTGTGATATAGAGATTGTAAACACTGTGCTTTCTCCCAAATTCGATATTGAACAATATAAAATCTTTTTAACTTGGAATCCAAGAGAGGCCGATGTACTTATTGTCACTGGCCCGGTAACTAAGCATAATGAAAAACCTCTTAAAGAGATTTATGATGCCATACCTGAGCCTAAAGCAGTTATTGCTGCAGGAGCATGTGCTTTGATGGGTGGAGTATATAAAAATATTCATGGAGATATTCCTTCTGAAGAAATTGCGGGGCCTGTGGAGGAAGTCATACCTGTAGATGCTAAAGTTCCTGGATGCGCGGTCAGGCCTCAAGATGTTTTAGCGGGTGCAGTTGCTGCTTTACCAAAATTATTGGGGGCTAAATAAGATTTTTATTATAAAATCAATTATCAATAATAATTAGAAAGATATTAAATTAATCAGACTTAAAAAAAGGAACATAAATTAGCATACAAATCACCAAAAAAATATTTAATAGGTGTTATAATGGATAAAAATGATAAAGCAAAACGGCAAGAGGTAATAGAGACAGAAGTCACCATGGGAACTGTCCACCCTGCCGCATTAGAACCTTACAGAGTCAGACTCTTCGTGGAAGATGAAATTGTCAGAGACGCAGAGATAACTGTAGGTCTTAATCACAGGGGTATTGAACGTATTATGGAAGGATTACCTGTAGAAAAGGCTAACAGTTTGACAGAGAAGATTTGTGGAATTTGTTCAAACAGCCACATCTGGAACTCAGTGATGGTGGCTGAAAAAGGTCTGGAAATTGAAATTCCAGAAAGAGCTAGTTATATTAGAATCATCATGGGAGAATTGGAAAGGTTACATAGTCATTTGCTTTATTTAGCACATGGTAATGAGGTATTAGGTCATGAAACATTTGCCATGCGCCTTTTTTTCATAAGAGAAACAGTGATGGAACTTTTAAGAATGATTGGTGGGAATAGAGTACAATATGGATGCTCTATCATTGGAGGTGTTAGGCCCCGGTGTGAACTGGATTTAATGAGGATTCAAAAACTCAATGAGGGTATGGATATTATTGAAGAAAAAATAGGTCAGTTTGCAGATCGTTTTGTTTCAGACCCGATTGTAATGTCCAGAATCACTGGCGTGGGAGTTTTAACTAAAAAAGATGCTTTAAGACTTGCTGCCACAGGACCTACCTTGAGATCTACGGGTGTGGACATGGACTTACGTAGGGATATGGAAATTTATGATCCATTTGATTTTGATATCATTACTCAACAGGATGGCGATGTGAAAGCAAATCTTCTTATGAGGGTTTTGGAAATCCCAGAATCAATTAAAATCATAAGGCAAGCAGTTAAAAACATTCCTTCAGGCCCTATAACTGATCGTAGTTGGGAAATGCAAGATACTGGCATTATAAAAAGTTACATTGAAGTCCCTAGAGGTAAACTTTTACATTCATATGCTCTTGAAGAAGGCAGAGTTAGAGGATCTATAGTACGTACCCCGTCAATAACTAATATTGCTGCTATGCAACATGCTTGTATTGGTAATCATATAAGTGATGCACAGTTAGCCATTGTGCAGTGTGATCCTTGCTTTACATGCACTGATCGTGCTATAAAGATAACTAAGATTGAGATTTAATTAATACATAAATTTAAAGTTATTATAATGACTTTAATTTTAATTAATAAAAAATTTTAAACATTGATATGGAATGGAGATATGTATAAATAGATTATTTTAATCTTATAAACATCAAATTAGGAGATGAGGTCATGGAAGCTTCTACTATTATATATTCAACAGCAGCAGTGATTGGAACTTTAATCGTGGCATTATTTGTGGGTCTATGGCTTCCTGGAATTGAGAGGAAATTTATCCATGCCAGAATTCAACAAAGGGTTGGTCCCCCACTATCCAGCCCGGGATTTATGGCTCCTTTGAAGTTTTTTTTCAAAGAAACCATAGTTCCTAATTCTCCCCTGCCAAGACTTTATAATGCCCTACCTTTGATTGGGTTGCTGTCAGTATTCTTTATATTACTATTCTTAATACCTCAAATGTATTTTTTGGGCGCATTAACGAGTTTAATGGCCATAATAGGCCTTTTAAAAATTGAAGAGCTTGTATATGTATTTATGGGCTCATTATCTAATTCTATAATGTCTTTGAGCATGCCTTTCCCCGATGTTGTTAAAGGCGCCAAACATCCAAATGTACCAAAGGCTTTCTTAGAAAATTTGAGTGCTATGAGAGCATTCAGACTTATTGCTTTTGGATCGTTTCCATTATATATTGCTATTTTAGTTCCCGCTGTCATGACGGGTAGTATTTTCTTGAATGATATTGTAAATTATCAGCAAGTAAATGGACCTGTTCTTTTTACCCTTGCTGGAACTTTAGGCGCGGTAGTATTTTTCATTGGCTATATGATTTTATTAAATGAATATCCATTTGCCATTCTTAAAACAAAAGCAGATGTTATAGAAGGACCTTATATGGAATATGCTTCTAAATATAGGGCATATGTGTATATTACTCGTGGTTTTTTGATGTTTACTTTAGGAGCATTATTTTCTGTCCTTTTCTTAGGATTACCTCCTAATATTTTAAGTTGGAGCATACTGATAAATATAGCTGTTGCAGTCATATTTCCAATATTTATGGCTGTATTCAGTGCATTTTCGCCTATATTTACTTTCAAACAATTTTATCCAGTTGTAACTGGAATTTCTCTTTTGGGAGTTCTGGCAATGGTTGTGGCATTTTTCTAATGCAATATTTATCCGAAATAATTGGAAAAAACATATAAATAATTTAAAATAATTAAGGTGATCAAATGAAATTTGTGGTTATGCCTCATCATATCATCAGTACTGGCGGTTACATTGTCGAGGTTGATTTTCCTTACAGGAACCTGATTGTTGTTAATCCCACTGAAGAACCTGTAAAAATAGATATTCCTATTTTTTCAGAGGATTGGATAGACAAACACAGGAAATTAGGTTTGTATATAACTCCTGTTAAAGAAAAAGATAATTTTCTCAGCTTATTTCGAAGGGAACATGCAAAACTTGATAAAATTAAATCTCAAATAAAATAATTCTAAAAATTCTATTGAAAAAGTAATTTAATTACATTATACTCTTTTTTTTTAAATTATAAATTATATAACACAATGAATTTAATTCAAGATGTGATTGAGATGATCTCAAATGATAATGGAAGATAAAAAAATAAAAGACTTTTCTATTATTAATTCGAATCAACCAGTTTTTTATTAAGATATAACTTTATTATTTAAATACCATATTTATTTTATAGTGCATTTTATAGGAGTGATTTAAATGAATAAACTTGCCATCACTATAAAAACAATTGAACGCCCAGGAGTATTAAGTCAGATTACAAATATGATTGCATTAAATGGTATAAATATAACTTATACTCATTTATTTGTCGAAAAAGATGGGGCGGGTTCAATTTATATGGAACTTGAAGAAGTAAAAAATGTGAATGAGCTTGTAAGTTCTGTTGAAAGTGCAGAACCGGTTATAAAAGTTGAAATTCATCGTTCTTTAAATGATATCTATGGAAAAAGGATAATTATCATTGGTGGCGGAGCACAAGTAGCTCAAGTTGCAATGGGTGCTATTAGTGAAGCAGATAGACACAATATTCGTGGAGAAAGAATAAGTGTTGACACCATACCTCTTGTTGGAGAATCAGAGTTGGCAGAAGCAGTATTTGCTGTAGGGAGACTTCCAAGGGTGGTGGCACTTGTGTTGGCATGGTCATTTATGGGTGGTAAGATTAGTCATGCAGTAGAAAAGATGAAATAAGAGCATGATGTTGTTGTAATAA
>JAUXXK010000161.1 GCA_030681145.1 Methanobacteriaceae archaeon
TTTTGATTTACTTTTCCACCTGGAAGTTCCCACTTATCTGGATTTGTTTTGGAATCGGTAGATCTTTTAATAATCAATATCTTACCTTTATCATCACTTATAATGGCTCTCACTGCCAGACCATATACTTGGTTTATCATTGATTTTACCTTTTCTTAGAATTTAAATCTTAAAAGTTAAACATGTTAACTTTAATATTCATTTTATTATAAGTTATTATTTATTAAATTTAATATTAAAATATATCCTATCATTTAATTAATAACTATTTTATAATAATTCAATATCAAAATTGTTGGTCTAGAGTAATTTAAAAATTTATTTTCTGCTTATTGTTTGGTGAATTTACTATTAGCCGGTTATTATAGAAAACAAAATTACATTATGATGAAAAATTTGAAATAATTATCTCCTGTGGAAATCGTTTAAATGTAAATATCGGCATGAAATAGTTGTAAAAGAATATAAAGAACTTAATATCTGCTGCAGACATCCTAAAGGTCAGGGAAATATCAATAATTGTATTTATTTTAAAACGAATCAATAAAAAGATTTACATAATTATTTAATTATTTAACATTTAATTGATTAATTGAAAAATCTTATTTTTAGATCATTAGTCTGTCCGAAGCTTTATTAAAGGAATAATATTTATAGTTGCTTAATAATAGTTTATTATACATTAATGGAGATTTAAAATGGAATATAACAAAAATAATTTTCTATTTGCAGGATTATTTATGATAATTGGAGTTTACTCCATTTATACAAAAACGTATTACAGTGCTTTGGGATGGGTTTTACTAGCGTTTGCCATAATTTTTGGAATGTACATGACTAAAATTAATGCTGAGAAAAAATATTTCATAATGGTTACTATTTTACCTGTTTTGGCTCTGATTTGTTTTGCTTTAGAAATATTTTATTGATATTACAGAAGCTCATCTTAAATAAATATTTAATTATTTCTAATTAGGGATTAATAGATTTTAAAATGATAAATAAATTATTATATTAATTGTAATGTCTTAATGAGTTTTTTTAGTAATTAATTTTCCTAATTCTTAATATAATTTATTTTAATCACAAAAACCATATATATTACAATATTATATAAATAATGTAAAATAATTATAATTATTATTAATAATAAATTAAATAAAGATTTTTATATGCATATTATTATTTAATATAGGTGACTGCCATGCTCACATCTGTTCAAAAGGAGATTTTACAGAGTTTAATAAATTTATATCGTAATTCTAAGGGTAAATCTATTAAAGGCGAGGAAATTGCGGAAATAATGAACCGTAACCCTGGAACCATACGTAATCAGATGCAATCATTGCGTAGTTTGGGTCTGGTAAAAGGTGTTCCTGGTCCTCGTGGTGGTTATAAACCTACAATTAAGGCATATCATACTCTTAATATTTCTTCAACAGATAAAGAAACGCATGTACCTCTTTATCGGGATGGAAAAGAATTAAAAGATATATCTGTTGCTAAAATAGAATTTACCAGTCTTCCACACCCTGGTGAGTGTGAAGCAGCTATCCAAGTTGTGGGAAGTATAAAAAAGCTGGATTTGGGAGATAAGATTAGAGTAGGCCCTACACCTGTAAATAAACTAGTCATGAATGGAGTAATTGTAGGAAGAGATGACATGGACAATATATTGCTTCTGGATACCACTGCAATTAGAAGCATACCTAAAAAAACAGTTATGGATGTCGCTACTCTAGATCTTATAACTTTGGACGAAGAATATGATATTAAAACAGCAGCCCGCTATTTATCCGAGAAAGAAATTGAGGGGGCACCGGTTACAAAAGATGGTGCTATTGTAGGTATAGTTACTTTAAGTGATATAACTAGGGCTATTGGACATAATAGTGAAGAAACGAAGCTTAAGGGAATAATGTCTTGTGATATTATAACTGTAGAAGAAGATGTTATGATATCTGATGCCATAGAAATAATGAATAAAAAAAATATTGGCAGATTAATTGTTTTAAATAAGAAGGGAGATCCTGTAGGTATTGTTACCAGAACAGATCTTTTGGATAAGATTGCTGGATTAAAATAGATTTAATTTAAATAAATTATTTAAGTTTTTTTTAATTTCCATAAATTTAATTTTTTAATTAAAATATGATTAAATAAATGACTTGATAGTAACAGATTATCATAATCATTATTTTAGTCAAATTGAGATTAGAAACCATATTAAGGTGGTGTATATTTTTGAAAGATATTTTAGATACCCATAAAGTTACTCATATGAAAATCACCCATAACATGACAGTATCCCAATTTATTGAACAAATGGGGAATATTGGTGTACTGGGATCTGGGAGAGTGCATCGGGCGACCCAAATACTTTCAAAAATGATCGAAGATCCTGAAATGAACTTATTTTTAAGTTTGGCTGGACCAATGGTTCCAGGAGGTATGCGTAATATTGTGTCAGACCTTATTAAGGGAGGTTATGTGCGGGTGATTATCACTAGTGGGGCCAACCTTACTCATGATTTGTTAGAATCATTTGGAGGATATCATTACTGTAATTATGGTTTTGACGATGAAAAACTTCATAAATCTGGGATGGGCCGTATTGGAGATATATACACTAAATCTGAGGATTTTGAAGTTTTTGAAAAGGAAATAAATTCCATACTAGAAAAAATTTCCAGTGAAAACGATGTTATGTCTATTCAGGATTTTATTTATCGTATTGGAACTCACATAAAAGATGAAAATTCCATTATAAAAGCGGCCGCCGATAACAATGTTCCTATCTATGCTCCAGGGATTATAGATAGTATGCTAGGCCTACAGCTCTGGATGTTTAATCAGTCTTCTAAAATGGGTCTGGATGCAGTGGCCGACATGCATCAGCTTTCTGATATTGTTTTTGAATCTAAAAAAGTCGGAGTGGTTATTTTAGGAGGAGGACTTCCTAAACACTATGCACTAGCCTCAAATATTTTAAAAGGTGGTGTAGATGCGGCTATTCAAATTACTATGGACCGTAGCGAAACTGGGAGTTTGAGCGGAGCTCCTTTAGAAGAAGCCAAGTCATGGGCCAAGGCTAAAGCAGGTTCTAATCTGGTAACAGTTATTGGTGATGCTACTGTTTTATTTCCACTGATTTTAGCCGGAGCCCTTGATATAGTAAATGACAAATAATTTTCTTTTTATGAAAATGATTCGCCTTTAGAATAAATATTAAATGTCTAAAATAATTGATTTAAGGATTTAAAAAATGGAAATTATTCTAATCATGGTTTTCTTCGCTATTTCTGGTTTTTTAATGAAAATATCAGATGATGCCTTTGATGAAAAGGGAGATAAACTATTTGCAACCATTACTGGAATATTGTGTGGTTTTATTATTGGTTTATTGGTAGTTAATAGTATTGAGGCTGCTTACATCTTCTTTGCAATACTGCTTGGGACATTATTTTCTAAGAAAATAGATGGATTGCACCACATTATAACTCTTTTAACATTTGTACTGGTAGCATTTATTTTTGGAATCCCTCAAATGGCATTATACACTTTAATTATATGTTCTTTAGCGGCTTATATTGATGAAATTGGTAATGATAATCCTAAATTAAGCAAAAAAAGTTATTTTTTGGAGATTTTCTTTAAATATAGATTTGCCATGAAACTTACCATTCTTGGATTGGTAATTCTGGGCCTCTACAGTTCATTAACTGGATTTAAAATTCAAGGTATTGAATTTTTAAGTGCTTTTGCATTATTTTATTTTATTTTATTTGAAATTTCTTATGAATTTGCTGGAAAGTACTTTGAAAGAATTTATAAAAAAAGAATTTTTAGTTGATTAATTAGATTAATTAACTATAATTAAAGTTGTTAATTAATTCATATTGTAAAATGAAGATAATATCATTTAGTACATGACTATTTTTTTAATTACTACATAAAAATAGAAAATATTTTTTAGATTTATTTTATCGATTCAATGATTTTTTCCACTGATTTTTCTGGATTTTCTGCCAGATAAATAGATCTACCTATAATCAATGCATTGGAATATTTTAAAGTCTTACGGGGATCCCCACCTTGAGTTCCCACACCGGGAGATATCATAAATGATTCTTTTCCCACTACTTTTCTAATCTCTTTTAACCTGTCGGGCCTGGTTGAAGGTGCCACATAATTTTTTATACCTAATTCCACACCCATTTTAGCAATTTTATTTGATACTCCTTTTAAAAACATCTCAGCTCCAGGATGGGACATTTCGGTTAATAAAAAAATTTCTTTATTCCTATTTCGAGCCACATCAAGACAAGCCATCACACTATCTGGCCCTACAAATCCATGTGCAATAATTGCATCTGCTCCTGCATCAAAAGTGGCTTGACATATTTTTTTATTGGTTTCAGGAATATCTGCTACCTTGAAATCAGCTATTATTTTAGATGAAAAATTCTCTTTAAATAGGGATATGCAGTCCATACCAGCAGATAATGTCAGAGGATATCCAATTTTTATAGTATCAATAAATTTTGAAACGCTCTCTGTTATTTCCAGTGCTTGTTTTAAATCCATTATATCCATGGCCAGTATGATTTTATTTTTGACCTTCATAATAAAAAGTTGGAGATTATGGTTTATATCTTTGATGGGGGATGGTTCATTTTTTTTATTTTCTAAATCAATTAACATAATTTTTATTTAGAAAATCATCCCAATTCAAGTATCTTTGATGTTTTTTTAGAATAAATTGAAAAGATTTATATATTATTCGATTAAAGTTTACTTTAATTAATATTCTGATTAATTGAAAAGGTTTATAAAGGATGTTATTCAAGTAAAATTGAATAAAATTAAAGGAGAATTTAATCATGCATATTATGGAAGGATTTTTGCCTTGGCAATGGTGCCTATTTTGGTACATGGTAGCCATACCTGTGGTTGCTTATGGCGTAATACAAATTAAAAAGATAACAAATGAACATCCTGAATCTAAACCTCTTCTAGCTGTGTCTGGTGCTTTTGTTTTTGTTTTATCTTCTCTAAAATTGCCTTCAGTTACTGGAAGTTGCTCCCATCCGACAGGTAATGGGTTGGGTGCTGTTTTATTTGGTCCGGCGGTTGCCAGTGTTTTAGGAGCTATTGTTCTAGTTTTTCAAGCATTGCTTTTAGCTCATGGGGGTTTGACCACACTAGGTGCCAATATATTTTCTATGGGTATTGTAGGTCCTTTAGCAGCTTGGCTAATTTATAAAGGAGTTATTCGTGTTGGATGGAGTTCTTCAATGGGAATATTTCTGGCTGCTGTGGCTGGAAATTGGTTAACTTATGTAACCACTGCTACTCAACTTTCACTTGCTTTCCCGTTACCTACATTTGGTGAGGCATTTGTCAAATTTATGTTAATATTTGCCTACACTCAGATACCTCTGGCCATTGCTGAGGGTCTTTTAACGGTGGTAATATTTGACTACATCTTAAAACTCAGACCAGATATTCTGGAAAAATTAAAAGTCATCACTCCGCAAGATAAAAATTTAGAAGAGGCAGTTTAAATGGTGGACAAAAAATCAATTATACTATTATGTCTTGTTGCAATTATCGCCATTGCGCCTTTAATAATGTATGGTGGCTTGGGAGAAGACGAAGGTTATTTTGGTGGTGCTGATGGTGCAGCAGGGGACGCTATTGAAGAAATTGGCTACCAACCATGGTTTAATTCAATTTGGGAACCACCCAGTGGAGAAATAGAGAGCCTATTTTTCTCTCTTCAAGCAGCTATTGGAGCTATTATAATAGGATATGTATTTGGATATTACCAAGGTCAGGATAAGGAAAGAAAAAGGCAGGAAGGAGAATAAACGGTTTTTAAATCTTAGATGGATTTATATATAAAAAATACAGGTATAATGATGTTTGAAAATACAGTGGATAATTACGCCCATCACAATAACCTTAAAGGAGCTAATATTTATTTTAAGGTTTTATTTGCTATTTTAACTATGTTTATGAGCTTAATTTCCACTTCACCTATTATACCCATTATTATTGCCGTTTTAATGTCATTTTTAATAATATTTAAAGCCAAAATACCTTGGAAATTTTATCTTAAATTTTTAACCATTCCTTTTATTTTTGGATTTTTAACATTTATTTTCATGGCTTTTTTCTTTGGTTTTGGTACACCATTATGGGAATTGAATATATTTAGTTTGACAGTCACAATCGATGGTTTTAATCTGGGATTTCTAGTATTTTCAAGAATTATGGGTGGATTTACTTGTATGGCTTTTTTATCTCTTACAACCCCCATGACCGAACTTTTTTCTGTTTTAGAAACATTTAAAATTCCAAAAATTGTATTGGAAATTGCTATGATGATGTACAGATATATTTTTGTTTTTTTGGGTGAAGGTATTAATATGTATCATGCTCAACAAACCCGGCTTGGATATCATAGCTTTAAATCATCCTATAAATCTATGGGAATACTTGCCAGCAATCTTTTTATTAGAACTTGGATTAAGGGCGAAAATGCATATCTTGCTATGGAATCAAGATGCTATAATGGATCTTTACATATTAATAATTATCAAAATAAAATAGGAACTAAAAATTTGTTTATATTATTTTCTTTTGAAGCATTATTGTTAGCTGGTGTTTATTTAAGTGGAAATTTTACATTAATTTAATTTTTACTTTAATTTTCAAAATGTATTTTTAGCATTTTTTTAACATAATAAACTTATAAAATTGTATAATTATTTTTCGATAATGATAACTTGATTTAATAATTCTTTAATTTTTTAGGCTTTGTTTTAACTTTAGGGATATTCATAAAAAATTATTTATCATATATCCAAAAAGATGATATTATATGAAATGTTATGTAATTATAGTTAAATTTATTTTAATTCAATTATTATTGAGTGATTAGGTGAAATAATGAACATGATTGAGGCTAAGGAAATTACTTATAAATATCCTGACGGTACTAAGGCTCTGCACGGAGTCAATTTTAATGTGGAAAAAGGGAAGATAGTAGCCCTTTTAGGACCTAATGGTGCAGGTAAATCCACACTTTTTCTACATTTCAATGGAATTATTGAGCCTAGCTCTGGGCAAATCAACATTGCCAATGAACCATTAAAATATTCTAAATCTGCCCTTCATAAAGCTAGACAAAAAGTGGGAATCGTGTTCCAAAATCCTGATGATCAGTTATTTGCTCCGACTGTTAGAGAAGACGTGGCTTTCGGGCCGATGAACATGGGGCTATCTGGTAAAGAAGTTGATGATAGAGTTTCAAACTCCCTAGAAAAAGTGGGAATGGGTGGGTTTGAAGATAAAGCACCACATCATCTCAGTGGTGGACAGAAAAAAAGAGTTGCTATTGCAGGTATTCTGGCCATGGAACCACAAATAATGGTATTGGATGAACCTACATCTGGTCTAGATCCTAAAGGTGCCTCTCAAATTTTAAAATTATTATATGATCTCAATAAAGAGGGTATGACTATAATTATTTCCACACATGATGTGGATATGGTTCCTATCTATGCGGATAAAATATATATCATCAGCAGTGGAGAAATAATTAAGGAAGGAAAACCGCATATAGTTTTTGGAGATGTGAAAACGATTAGAAATGCTAATTTACGTCTTCCTAGAATAGCACATCTTATGGAAATACTAAAAAAAGAGGATAAACTACTATTTTCTGAAGAATATCCACTCACCATTGGTGAAGCCCGTAGAAGTCTTTTAGAATATATTGACGGTGTTAAAGAGGATAAATAAAAATCTTATATTTAAATATCTCATAATCTAAATAATAGTAACTTAAATGATTTTTTTTTCAAGAAAAATTATTTATTTCATAATTATATATATCTTGATTTTAAGTCAAATTATATTGGTGAAAAAAATGAAGAAAATAGGTATATGTGATACCACTTTTGCCCGTTTTGATATGGGTGCTGCAGCAATCGATGAAATAAA
>JAUXXK010000163.1 GCA_030681145.1 Methanobacteriaceae archaeon
TAATACAGATTTACCTTCTTTCGAAAGAGCCAAAGCAGCTAATAATCCACTTATCCCCGCCCCTATCACAACTACATCATAATTATCATTATCCATAAAAATCACCATATTAAAAATATTATAAAATTGCTAAAACTCAAAAAAAGTGCGATAATATTTAGATGAAAACCAAAACATAAAAACTTATGGTTGACTTAAAAAAATCTTTATAAAAAATTTATATAGTTATGATTTATCGAATTATTATTAAAGTATTAAAACATTAAAAAAACGATTTTTTTAATATAAATATATTCAAAAATTATTAAAATTTTTTAAATTAAAAACTCCATGTTATACATTCCTCTCTCACCACCCCACCAAGGAATACTCTTCTTATTAAAAATATTAAACCCAAAACGTTCATACAATCGCCTAGCACCATTATTAGACAAATCAACATCCAAAACTAGCTTTTTCTTTCCATCATTTCTTGCCAATTCCAGAGAGCTTTCCAGTATAAATGTGCCAATTCCTTGGCCCCTGGCCTTCTCATCAACTGCCACACATGCCAGATAAAAATCTTCTTCATCTAAAGTGGCCAAAAAAATCATATCGATAAATCCTAAAATTGTGAATCTAATAGTGTTTGAAATCGAAAAAACTTTTAAAAAGTTCTTTATTTCATTTTTAGCGTTGTATTGGTCTTTTTTACTTGTAATCAATATACCTAACACATTATCATCGTTTTTTTTAGTAACCACCTGAATATTCTCATGACCTATACTATTATTACCAACAATTACAAGTTTTTCCAGTTTTTCAATTGCATTGGTTTTATCATTTAAAATCTTATCAAAAGTATGAGAATCTGTAAAATAAATTAGTTCAGAGACTTTTTTTGTGTCATGAACATTTAAATCAAGTTTTTTAAGAATCATTATTTTACTTCCGGTTAATTAAAAATACGTTATATAAAATCTATTTCCTATGACCTGATTCTATTGATAAAAGTTATAAATATTATTTTAATATTAAAGTAAAGTTAAACATAAATAATTATTTCTAAAATAATAAAAATCAGTAGGGGTTACATGAGTGATAAAGACCAAAATTTACTAAGAAAGAAGTTTGATGATGCTGCTAGCGATTATGATAAAAATAGAAAAACTATTATACCAAATTTTGAAGTTTATTACAGAACTTTGATTGAATTAGCCGATTTAAAAATAGATAATCCTAGAATATTAGATTTAGGGGCAGGTACTGGGCTTCTAACCCATCTTCTCTGGAAAAAACATCCTCAAGCACAATTTAAACTGGTAGATATGTCACAAGAAATGTTAAATATTGCTAAAAATCGATTTTCAGGACAAAAAAACTTTGAATATGTTAATAATGATTACTTAAAATATGATTTTGGAGGTTTATTTGATATTATAGTCTCTTCACTCTCTATTCATCATTTAAACCATGAAAATATTGAATCACTTTATCAAAAAGTATATGATCACTTAAAACCTGATGGAATCTTCTTAAATGCAGACCAAGTAATTGGACCAAGCCCTTACAGTGAAAATATATACAAAGAAAATTGGTTGGAAGTGATTGATAATGCATATCTTCAGGAAGATGATAAAAAGATTATTTTAGAGCGCATGGAGTTTGACAACCCCGCAACATTAGAAGACAATATAAAATGGCTTAAAAAAGCGGGATTTAATGATGTAGATGTTTATTATAAATATTACAATTTTGTAGTATTATACGGGCGAAAATAACCCAAAAACAATGGTTATGAACAGTTTATGAGTCTATAAAATTAAATTGATGCAAACAAATTTTAAATATAGGGATTATCATATTAATTCAGATTTATGCCTTATTAGTATAATAGTGTGATATAATGGACCTCTACGGTAAAATAAAAGAAATTGCCAATAATGATGGTGTAGAATTTGTTGGAGTTGCTGATTTAACTCCAGCTAGGCATTTCATAAAGGAATATGCCAGAGATTTATTGGATGAGTACCCCAAATCCATTACTTTAGGAATTAGACTTTTAGATGATGTTGTAGATCAATTATCCTCAGAAATGGGTAAGTCTGAAGCAATAAACTACTTGCATGCTTATGAAATAACCAATCAACGCTTAGATATTATATCTTATAAAATAAGTAATTTCTTGCAAAAAGAAGGTTTCAAGGTTCTACCAATACCTGCTTCTAAGCGTTGCGACGATGAACGTATAGCCGCAGTGTTTTCTCACAAATTAGCAGCTCATTTGGCTGGTATCGGTTGGATTGGTAAAAGTTGTTTACTAATTAATCCGGAAGTCGGGCCAAGAGTTAGGTGGATTACTATACTAACCAACGCCCCCCTTGAAGTTACGGGCAGCCCTATGGAAGATTCGTGCGGAGAATGTAGCAAATGTGTAGAAGTATGTCCCGCCAAAGCATTTACTGGAAGAAGTTTTCATGCTGATGAACCTCGCGAAGTACGATACGACGCTCGAAAGTGTGAGGAATACTTTAAAGAATTAGAAAAAGCTGGTGACATACCTGTCTGTGGATTATGTATCCATGTATGTCCCCATGGAAAAAAATAGTAAAAATTTTATTTATTATATTATTATTTGATTTATGAAAAATAGAATTTAATTAAATTTAATATTTTTGTAATAATTTTAATTTTTTTATGGAAATATAGAAATGAAAAGTGAATAAGTATTATTCATACTTTTCATAAGAAACAATCTCATCAATGGACTTTCTTGGAGTATTTACTGACCCATTATCTGCATATCCTAAAGTAAACATGGCCACAGTCCTTATTTCTTCGGGAATATCTAAAATTTCCTTAACTGCATCTTCATTATAGGCCCCTAACCAACAAGTACCCAGACCCATTTCAGTGGCCTCTAAAATCATGAAAGATACTGCAATTGACAAGTCCACAGTATAAGCATATTGGCCACAAGGCATAACTCTTTCTGATTCCGTGGAACAGGCCACAATAGTTACTGGAGCTTGACCTACAAATTTTTGGCCATTAGCAGCTTCCACAAGTTTATCACGAGTCTCTTGATTTTTAACCACAATAAATTTCCATTCCTGCCTATTTGCTGCAGAAGGTGCGATTCTGGCCGATTCTAATATTTTATCGAGTTTCTCATCTTCTATTTCCTTGTTCTGGTATTTTCTAATACTTTTTCTTTTAGATATAGCTTCAAAAACTTCCATAATCTCACCAAGCAAAATAATTAGTTATTTCATTTAATAAAATATTATTTTAAATGATATTTCAAATTATTGATAGTAAATGAATATTTAAAAGGATAAATAATCGTTCTTTATATGAAAATTAAATTTTTACAAAAACTGATTAAAAATAAATAAATAAAATAAAAAATTAAAAAATAATTTTAAAATGTTTAAAATGCTTTAAAACTTTTTTTAATCTTCTGCATCCATCATTTCGCCGTAAGCAACTTCAATCTCACAGCCTTTAGGACCACAGCAGAAATGTTGTAAATCGAATTTTACCATCATGTTTTCACCTCAAGTTAGTAGTCAACACAATACTATAGTTACTTTTTGTATTTAAAAGGGTACTAACAAAAACCACATATACTTACAAAAAGTATACTAACTAACATAAGTTATACCACAATAATGCAAAATTTTATTGATTCAATTTTAATAAAATCAGATTCTAATATCAAATCAGGTGATATAATGACAAATAGGGAGAAAAATAAAGTTAAAAATGGAAATAGTGCTGAAAAAGAGCATATGTGTTCAGTAGAAGCTGCTATTAATGAAATAGGTGGCAAATGGAAACCATTAGTTTTATATTCTCTAAAAGATGGAAAACAACGATTCAGTGAAATCAACAATAAATTACCAGCCATAACTCAGAGAATGCTAACTAAAACTTTACGAGAACTGGAAAGTGATGAAATAATCCATAGAAAAGTCTTTGCAGAAGTACCACCCAAAGTAGAATACCGCCTTACCGCCAAAGGAAATTCCGTGATGCCTATTCTAGATTCTCTGTGTCAATGGGGCAAAGATTACTGTGAATATGAAGATGATATAGAGGATTAAAATTTAGGTGGGAAAAATGAGAAACTTAAAAAGAGAAAAAAAATAAGAAAAAAGAT
>JAUXXK010000165.1 GCA_030681145.1 Methanobacteriaceae archaeon
ATTTGATTGGGCTGAATTTCAAAAAAACAATAGAAAATTCTTTGAAAATCCAGATATGGTCAAAGAAACCGATATCATAACCTTACAAAAGATTTTAACAACAATAATCCGGGGAGATAGGTCCAATAGCGTCTTTTTAGCACATTATATTGATAATAATTACCTATTGAATATTATAATTCGTCTCAATGAAATTTATGAGGAAATAATTGATAGAGCGTATGGTTGCCTTTTGGGTCTGGCCATTGGCGATGCCATGGGTGCGCCAGTGGAATTCAAAGAACCTGGAACCTTTAAACCAGTTGTAGATTTTCGCAAATCATTAGTACACGGCCTTAATCCTGGCGAGTGGACTGATGATACGTCTATGGCTCTTTGTCTGGCCGAGAGCCTTATTGAATGTGGAAAATTTGACCCTTGTGATCAGATGAAACGTTATCTTAGATGGTACCGCGACGGACATCTTAGTATAACTGGAAACTGTTTTGATATTGGAAATACAACCATGAAAGCTTTGGAATGTTTTGAAAAAACTCAAAACCCCTACTGCGGCCCAGAAAATGAATATTCCGCAGGTAATGGTTCTCTAATGCGTTTGGCCCCTATACCATTATTCTTCTTTTCTGATATTGATGATACTTTGAATTATGCTGCCTTAAGTTCTAGGACCACACACCAGCACCCCTTAGCTGTTCAATGTTGCCAATACCTTGCAGGACTGATTCATGGGGCCTTAAATGGAGAATGTAAAGAAAACTTATTATCACCAGATTATCTTGAGATTGAAGACTGTCATGAAGAATTAAAGGAAGTAATTTCTGGTTCCTACAAAATAAAGAACCCTCCTGAAATTCGAGGCAGAGGATACGTGGTTAAGTCACTGGAAGCGGCATTATGGGCATTATATAATTCTGATAACTTTAAAGACGGGTGTCTTTTGGCTGTCAATCTTGGAGAAGATTCAGATACCACAGGGGCTATCTACGGCCAACTGGCCGGCGCATATTATGGAAAAAGTAATATTTCTTCCCATTGGATAAATAATCTGGCCTGGAAGGATCTTATTATGAATATGGTGCATGAACTGGTTTATTCTAATAGAAATAAAATTGATTAGATTTTTTTTTAAATTAAAACTAAAAATTACAATATGTTTTATCAAATTATACTTTAGTCAACTAGGAGGGGGTAAATATGAAACTACTATCATGGAACGTCAACGGAATAAGGGCCCGCCACAACAACGGCTTCCTTCAACAAGTATTTGATGAACAGCCCGACATATTATGCCTTCAGGAAGTCAAGGCCAGTATGGAAAACATACCAGAGCCATTAAAAAATCTGGATGATTACCATTTGTTCTTAAATCACTATCATGATCCTGCTTATGCGGGAGTGGCCTTATTTACTCGTAGTAAGCCACGAGAAGTATTAAATGGATTTTTATCTCCCCTGGAATCTGGCCGGGTGCTGCAGGCTCAGTATGATGATTTTAAAATATACAACATATATTTTCCTACCGGAACGGGATCTGTAGAAAAACTGGAAAATAAGTTTAATTTTTTTAATAGGTTCCTAAAAACTATGGAAAAAGAATCTTCAGAGAATATAATCGTCTGTGGGGACTTCAATATTGCTCATCAAGAAATTGATCTTCCTAATCCACATATAGCATGTAAATCACCGGGTTTCTTGCCCGAAGAAAGGGCCTTCCTGGATAAGCTTTTAGAATTAGGATTTGTGGATTCCTTTAGGGAATTTAATGGCCAACCTCATAATTACACTTGGTGGAGTTATGGCCATAAATGCCGGGAAAACAATATTGGAATGCGTTTAGACTATTTTTTCGTCTCCCAGAATCTGAAAAATAATATAAAAAATACTACTATAAGAAAAGATATAACTGGCTCGGACCACTGCCCTATTGAACTGAACATCTCCTTATAATACTATAAGGACTATCCTGGAACATGAAAATAGGGCCAGATTGTTAGAAAGTGGAGATTTAATTTTAATTATAAATCAAGAACTTTACTTTCCATAAGCTCTTCCTCAATACTATAATATTACAAAGTGACATATTATTATAAAATTAACAGAGATGGCATTTATGAGTTCTGATGGGCAAAATATTCAAACAAATACTATAGTTCTTTATAAAGGAAATGAAGGTGCAGCTACCGTCGAAGTACTTTTAAAAGATGAAACTATGTGGCTGACTCAAAAAACCATGGCGGAGTTATTTGGTGTAAATGTTAGAACAATCAGTGAACATTTGAACAATATCTTTGAAACCAATGAATTAATTGAACAGTCAACTATCCGGAATTTCCGGACAGTTCAAAATGAAGGTAGTAGGCAAGTTAGTAGAAATGTAAATTTCTACAATTTAGATGCCATAATTGCAGTAGGCTATAGAGTAAACTCTAAACAGGCCACCAATTTTCGTATATGGGCCACCCAAACTTTAAAAGAATACATCATTAAGGGTTTTGTCCTGGATGATGAACTCTTAAAAAACGGTACAAGATTTGGAAAAGATTATTTTGATGAATTATTAGATCGTATTAAAGAAATAAGGGCTAGTGAAAGAAGATTATCAAAAAATTACGGATATTTATTCCCAGTGCAGTTATGATTATGATAAAAATTCCGAATCAACTAGAACTTTTTATGCAACTGTTCAAAATAAATTGCATTGGGCCATAACTAAACATACAGCGTCAGAATTAATTATCGAACGTGCCAATAGTAATAAAAAGAATATGGGCCTCACCAGCTGGAAAAATTCACCAGAAGGTAAGATATTAAAAAGAGACATACTTATTGCCAAGAATTATTTAGATAAAGAAGAAATCTCTTAAATTAAACAATGTAGTGAGTATGTATTTAGGTTATGTAAGAAAATCAGGCCAGAAGACATAAAATAATGTCCATGAAAGACTGGATAAACAAATTGGATGCTTTTTTGAAATTTAATGAATATGAAATATTAGAGGATTCT
>JAUXXK010000170.1 GCA_030681145.1 Methanobacteriaceae archaeon
GGTCTTTTAACTTACATGCAAAGAAGAATAGGTGATGATCTAGGTGTTAAACCTGGTTCTGAGATGATGGTGGCAGTTGAGGCAGCCGAAGAAGTTGGAGCCAAAATAGCTCTTATTGATAGAGACATCAACTTGACCTTGAAAAGGACTATAAATGCAATGAGTTTTATGGAAAAAACTAAATTCCTTTTTGGATTATTATCATCATTAATTGGAAAAGATGAAGAAATAGAAAATATAGAAAGCCTTAAAGAGGGTGATACACTCCAAGAAGTAATGAAATACTTTGAAGAAATGTCACCAGCAGCATATAAAGTATTAGTTGATGAAAGAGATGCATTTATGGTTCATCGGCTTCAAAACATTGATGAAGATCACATTATTGCTGTGGTGGGTGCCGGTCATCAGAATGGGATGAAAAGATATTTGGAACATCCAGAAAAGTTACCATCAATGAGTAGTATTTTAAAACTTGAAAAATCACGAATACCTTGGGGAAAGATTATACTCTTCTCCATTCCTGTGCTATTTGTATTGATATTTTTTCTTGGTTTTATTAATGGGATAAATATTAAAACCGGCCTAATTGAATTTGTGCTATTGACTGGAGGTCTTTCTGCATTGGGTTCAATATTAGCAGGTTCTAAATTTTTATCAGCCATTGTTGCATTCTTAGTGGCACCCATAACTATTTTACATCCTCTTCTGGCCGCAGGATGGTTCGCAGGTTTAATGGAAGCAAAGTTAAGGCATGTGGGATCCAATGACTTAAATGATTTTACCAGAGCAGAAGGTTTTAAGGATTTATGGAAAAATAACTTATTTAGAGTTTTATTGGTAGTAATGGGCGCTAATATAGGCTGTACTATTGGTGGATTAATAACGCTACCCCAAGTCATTTTTCCAATTTTTGGAAAATTGGTTGGATGGTAAGAAAAAAGATAATTAATTAAATCTAATGAAATCAATGAATTATAAATGATTTGACAATAGAATAAAATGATAATATTAATAAATAATATATTAGGGGATTTAAATGTACTTAATTTTTCGTTGTGATTGTGGCCGAGGTATGTATGCCAAAGAAGGCGTGATTAGTAGAAAATGTGTATGTGGTAAGACCATAAAAGTCCAAACCAGAAGAATTATTAAAAAAGTAGAATACTATCAGGATGCTTCTGATGAAGTTAGAAATCTCCAAGAAGAAAAATATGGTGGAACCTTTTTTACTACCGCAGATAAATTAAAATAAATGAATTAATTTTTTTTTATGATTTAAAGTATTATTTTAAACAGAATTCGAAATATATAAATTATTAAATATCATTTCCTTCATTTCACATGCCTTACAAACTAAGGCAGAAGATGGTTCGCCACAATTTTCACATTCATTCAAACCTTTTGAATTAATTATTCCAATATTTTTTTGAGATAACCCTAAATTCATGAAAGTACGGATAAAAGAGTCCATTATTGCTTTTTTCGTGCCTGGTTTTTTAGATTCAGCTCTGTTTAAAAAATTTTTGGTTCTGGATCTTAATGAAAGGTTGGAGTAAGGACACTCATCAAAATGAACGTTAATATCATTTAAAACAGCCCATATGCCTACTTCTTTTTCAGGAATATTCCAAAGTGGTTTAATCCTAGGGATCAGCATGGGATGAATTAAGTCCAGTTTTGGGCCAAATTTAGAGAACTTAATAAGGTCTGACCGGGCGAAACTCATTAAAAAAGATTGTATTTCATCATCAAGATTATGTCCTGTAGCAATTTTAGAGGCCCCTATCTCATAAGCAGTTTTATTTAAAATATTTCTTCTAAACACACCACAAGGAATACAAGCACTTTTAAAAAAAGAATGGGAATGGTCTAATGTAAACCCCAATTCCTCTTTAAATGATTTTTTTATTAATTTAACTCCCATATCATCAGCATTTTTCTGGGCGGCCTCCATCCCATGGCCACGGTAGCCTTCAATCCCTTCATCGACTGCTATGGCTACCATTTCAAAGTTCTTTTTCTTTTGGAATTCGTAAAGCATGTTTAAAGTCAAAATACTATCTTTTCCACCAGATAGGGCAACAGCGATAAAGTCATCATCCTGAATGAGTTCATGTTCCGTTATTACTTGCATAACCCTATTTTTAAGGTTGGAATTGAATTCATCTTTATCCATTAATGTCATAAAAATTATATTTATAGCCAACATATATAATACTCATGATAACTGCCGAACTTACCATAATTCCGATTGGAACCAACAGCACCAGTTTAAGTAGTTTTGTAGCAGCAGCAGTTAATGCGCTAGATAAAACAGGTGTTAAATATAAAATAACAGGTATGGGGACCCAAATAGAATCAAATAGTTTTCAAGAACTTGTTAAGGCCATAGAATTTGCCCATGAGGCTGTTTTTGCAAATGGTGCAGAAAGAGTTTCAACCATCATCAAAATAGATGACAGACGTGATAAAGATAGGAAACTTGCAGATAAAATGTTATCTGTTGAAAAAAAACTTATATAATCTGTAATTTTTTTTCTAGAATAAAATTTTTTTTAAGTATTTTTAGTACTATCTAAAATGAAATAAATCTATTTAAAAATAATTATATTTAATTGAAAGATTAAATTATTTTCAAACTGGCATCTTCCAGTATCTGGACTATCTTTTCAAGATCTTCAACCTTTAAACTTGGGTGTACTGGTAAAGAAATAACTTCGCTGGCCGTTTTCTCAGCTTCTGGACATTTATCATCAAAACCAAGGTTCTGATATAGTTCCTGCTCGTAAATAGGTATTGGATAATGAATTCC
>JAUXXK010000175.1 GCA_030681145.1 Methanobacteriaceae archaeon
ACTTATTTATTTTATCATAAGTTTTAAGATTAATATTAATGATTCTGATTGCAATGGAGAATTATAATTATATTTAAATGGATTTATTAAAGTATTAAATTTTTTCTTATTCCAATTTATTAACCATATAATTTACTTTATCCAATTATTTAAACCAAACAAATATTAACATTATTAATTATTTAGCACTACCATATAAATATTAAGAGTTTTAATGAATAATAATTATCAATAATTGAAATCTATAAATAAAATTCATTATTACTAAGTTCAAAATAATTGTTATTTAATTGCCTAAGCCCCTTTCTACAATTCTAAATCTTGTTTTAAGGCCCTCAACCTTATTTTTATGTCTTTTTAATGTAGCGCACCGTTCTCCTATTATATCTCCCTTTTCCAGCTCCACAATTATTTTACTCCAGTATTTTAATATGGTTCCACCAACAGGTTCAATCACACTATTTCCTTCTTCATCAATAACTGAATAAATTTGATTGGTAACCACCACTGCAAGATCATTTTTTCGAGCCATCCTAGATAATGATGCCATTTGATTACCTAAATCCCTGTTTAATTTAGATGAATTGCCATCTTTTAACCTATAAAGTGCTACTGCCGAGTCTAAAATAATAAGATCAATATCTTCGCCCTTAGAATCTATTAATGCATTGATTTTTTTTAATGCTTCATCCTGTTCAGGAAAAGTAGTAGGTTCAAAAACAATTATCTGACTCGCAATTCTATCAAAATCATTACTAGATATCTGTTTTATCCTATCAATAGAAATACCTCCTTCCGTATCCACATAAACAACTTTTCCAGCAGTTTTAGCACATTGTACTGCCAGTTTAAGTGCTATGTTCGTTTTTCCAGATCCCGGCGGGCCATAGAATTGAGTAATATTTTTCTTTTCCACACCACCATCAAGTAATTTATCTATGGAACAACCAGTAGAGATTTTAGGAGATTTTTTAAAATTAGTCAGTGCTTTCATTGATTTCCTCAAATTATTATAATTTAATTAAAATATTATTTTCAATTTAAAATTATATTTAATTTATCACTTATTAATAATTTATATGCTTGATATTTTTTTCATATTCTTCAAGCCCCGCCCCTTTTCTCATGACTAACGGAGGATTTAATGTAAAATCTATGACGGTAGAAGATTTATTAAACTTTAAGGGCCCGCTATCCAATATCAAATCAACCCCCACTCCGAGCTGATTTATGATTTCTGAAGGAGAGTTTTTAGTTTCCTCACCAGATATATTGGCACTACTAGTAGTAATTGGGAACTTTTCAGTTATTTTTTGGCATATTTCATTATCGGGAATTCTTATCCCGATTTTGTCACTGCCTGCAGTTAATAAATCTGAAATTCCTTTTTTCTTTTTTAGAAGAATAGTAAAAGGCCCAGGTAATAATCTAGAAATTTTAGCCATCACTACTGAATCTATATATGCTATTTTTGAGATATATTCAATATTTGAAACACATACAGATATTGGCTTTTTAGTCGACCTTTTTTTAAGATGGTAAATTTTTTTTAATGCATTTTCATCAAATATATTGGCCCCTAAACCATAAAGAGTGTCCGTAGGATAAAGAACAACACCTCCATCAGCAATAACCTTTTTTGCCTGGTTTATGGCCATTTTTCTAGTTTTTCTGTGGTTAATCTTGATAGTTTCCATAATGTGCCTTGAAAATTTTAATATAAACTAATCATCAATAATGAAAAGCATTACGAAAATCACTGTTTCCATAAAAATCATTTGCCGATTAAAATATTTATACACAATATATATTAACTGAATTTATAAATTATCTTATATGCTAAATCGTCTCAGGCCAAAGATAAAAAAATTCATAGATCCTCTAGCAAAAAAAATTAAAATTAACCCCAATATTTTAACTATAATGGGACTATTAGTTGCTTTAGCATCAGCATATATGTTTTCCCAGGGAAGTTTATTATGGGGAGGAATCTTGATTGTATTAAGTGGTTTTTTAGACATGATAGATGGTGCAGTAGCCCGTAGCAATAATTCAACCACCTCTTTTGGTGGTTTTCTAGATTCCACTGCTGATCGTTTTTCCGATGCTTTTCTCATAATAGGAATTATATACGGCGGTTTTGTATCATGGATTTTTGGAATACTTGCATTACATGCTTCTTTAAGTGTTAGTTATGTTAGAGCTCGCTCAGAAGTCGAAGGAATAGCTTGTGAAGTGGGAATAGCTGAAAGAGCTGAAAGAATGAGTATATTAATAGCTGGGGCTTTTTTAGGTGTTTTATTTGGGCCTAATTTAATGTATGCTGCTATTATTTTAATAATAATTTTAGGATACTTCACAGTCATACAAAGAG
>JAUXXK010000068.1 GCA_030681145.1 Methanobacteriaceae archaeon
ATGAGTGCCACATATGCTCAAGATGTATTAGCAACTCAAAAAGGACCATCCCAAGCTGAAAAAGGTCAAAATATTACTATAATATATACAATAACGAATAATGGAAATCAGGATATTTTCAATGTTACTGTGGCGGATCAAAATTTTTATAAATTTTTTGGAACAATTAAATCCAGTTCTAAAAAGATTTTCACCGAAAAAGTTTATATTCCCACAGATAATGAATTAAAAGAAGATTTTGGTGATGATGCTACTGTTTCAAATCCATTCTTTATAGGAGGTATTGGAGTAACTTATCAGGATGCTTCAGGAAAAACATTCGGAATAAATTCCAACTCAATTAGCATACCTCTTGTATCAAAGAAACCAACAGAAAATATAGTTCCTTTAAACATAACTCCCATAGCGTCATCAACTGACTCTAGCCCAAGTGGAATATTCCAGCAAATAATAGATTTATTTAATTCCATACTGCAATACCTTCAAAATCTATTTACTCCACAAAATAGCAGCCCTTAATTAATAATTTGAATTAATTGACTGGTTATTAATTAAATAACCATTTTCTATTTTTTGAAATAAGTATTAAACTGATTTTTTATGGTTTATTCTAAGCATTGAATTATTTATTGGCTGAACTGTCAGAATCGCCTTTTTTATAAGCAACTAGGGCAGCATATGTTACTCCCAAAATTAAAGGCCCTAAAATAAACCCAACTAGACCAAATACCAATGGCCCGCCTAAAAATCCTAAAAGAAAAATTAGAGGATGTATATCCGCATATTTCCCAGATAATTTTGGCCGTATATATATATCACTCACACTAAGGAAAAATCCGAACAAAAGAACTACTATAGCTCTGAAAATATTTCCTGTGGCAAGATCAAATATGCAGAGAACTGTATAAGTAGGCCATGGACCAATTATGGGGATTAGTTGTAAAAATCCAGTTAATAATCCTAAAAATACAGCGTAAGGATAACCCAATATATAAAAACCAATAGTGGCCATGATTCCTATTAAAATAGCAGTAAGAAAATGGCCATAAAAAATACTCTTTAAAACTGTTTTTACCTCTTCTGACATTCTGCCAAAAAATTTTCTTCTTTCCTGTGGTAAAGCATGTTTTAAATATTCCACCAGACGATATCCATCTTTAGTCAGATAAAAAGTAGAAGCAAAGAATATGAATAGTTGTAAAGAAACCATAGGAATAGACTGAACCATATCCACCGCGTAGCTCAAAATTGCACTTAAAGAATCATTAATTATAATTTTCAAAGCATTTATAACAGAATTAGCTGACGGCTGAAAATCAGAAGGAACAAAAACTGCAATACTGCTAGTGGTCTGATTAATAGTTTGATTAAATCCACCCATATCAACATTACTAGCTAATCCAATAATTGCCGGCACAGAATCAATAATTGTGATTATACTAAATCCAATAATGATAATTAATGGCATAATAACTAAAAACATAGCCACCATAATTGAAATAGACTCATATTTAAGATATGGTGTCAATCTACGAGAAATGGGACTTATTCCATAAGCAAAGATCGCCCCCAATATTATCATGCCCATAATGGGAGATAACACAATTAAAGAGGCTATCAATAAAATCAAGACAATAAATATTGCAGAAGT
Source organism: Methanobacteriaceae archaeon (assembly GCA_030681145.1). GTDB lineage: Archaea > Methanobacteriota > Methanobacteria > Methanobacteriales > Methanobacteriaceae > JAUXXK01. The sequence continues at coordinate 1,652 of JAUXXK010000068.1, forward strand.
GATGGTTCCCTTTAGTTTATATATCATTAAATTCCTCTAATAGTTATTATTTTTAAATTATTAAGATAATTATTAAAAAATATTATTTTCTGTAAAATAACCTATAATTTATAACTTATTTTATTGGCATCCCCAATTAATAGTAATTACGAGATCCTGATGAATCTCTACGGTATTTTCCAAATTCTTTAATTAAATTAATTTCATGGCTCCAAAAAACAGGCCCTTCTACACAAACTCTCCATCCCGTATCATCCACACAACACTGACCACATATCCCCATAGCACATTTCATCCATCTTTCCATAGAAAATTGTGTAGGAATTTGATATTTTTCAGCCATATCCATAATACACTTCATCATCAATTCCGGGCCACATGTGACGATCATATCATAAGAATTTTCATTTAATAGCTCTTCCACTCTATCTGTGGCAAATCCCTGAAACCCACAAGTTCCATCATCAGTACAAGTTAAAACATTAGCTCCCGATTTTTTCATTCTTTTTACAAATAATAATTCATCCAAAGTAAGTGAAGCACTAATCACATCAATTTTCAAGCCCATAAGTCGAGAATAATCAACAAATGATGCAATTGGAGCCATTCCTATACCTCCCCCAACAGCAAGTATTTTAGAACCCTTAATCTCAAAACCTTTGCCATAAGGTCCTCTGATGCCTAATTTATCGCCCTTTTTTAGTTTATGGACATTTTTAGTAAATTCGCCCACAGTTTTAATAGATATCCCTAACTCCGATTTTACTGGATCTATTGATGAAATTGACATTGGTTTTTCATCTTCAAAGTTCCACAACATCATAAACTGGCCAGGCTTAGGTAAAGATTCCTTTTGATCCATATTCCAATTAAATATAAATGTTTTTACAGTTTTTGATTCTTCAAAAACTTCTTTTATTTCTAAAACCTTTGGAACTTGCATTTTTCCACCAACAAATTAAAATAATATCAAAATTTGTGAGCCAACCCCACCATTTCCTCAACAGAATTAAATTTATGATCCTTCATGAATTTTTCAATCCCCATACAAATTTCTGCAAATATCTCCGGACCCCTTTTCATAATGGCCGTGCCGATTTGTACTGCACTAGCGCCCGCATATAAAAATTCAACAGCATCTTTGTAATTTGATATGCCACCAACACCAATAATTGGAATATCGACCATAGAAAATGTCTCAAAAACACATCTTAGAGCAATAGGTTTGATAGCCGGGCCGGACATTCCACCAAATTTATTGTATAAAATAGGGTGTGCCGTTTCCAAATCTATTTTCATTCCAGGACCCAGTGAATTAATTAAAGTAAAACCATCACAGCCTCCTTTTTTAGCACTAAGAACAATTTCAGATAAATCAGTTACATTAGGGGTTAATTTAACAAAAAATGGTTTTGAAATCGTTTTTTTGACTTTTTTAACGACATTATAAGTTAATTCAGCATCTTGGCCAATAGCAGCCCCACATCCACCCATTGCATGAGGGCATGAAATATTAAGTTCGATTAAATCAACCAAGTTTTCTACTTCAGCAGCTACTTGAGAAAATTCATCAGGAGAAGCACCATAAATAGATGCAACTTTAGGAAATTCCGTATTAATCAATTCCAGTTCTTTTTTAAATGTTTCCACACCAGGACTGGAAAGACCAATGGCATTTATAATTCCTCCAGTTACTTCCACCGTTGTGGGATTTTTATAACCCTTATTAGGCATCTTTGAAAATGATTTAGTAACTACTGCGCCCGCCCCGCATCTTGATACCCAGTTTAGTGATGAAGCCGTGCTACCCATAACCCCCGCAGCAAGCATGGTGGGGTTTTTCATTTTAACTCCACATAATTCTATTTCCAGCATTTTCCAACCCCAATATCGTGAATTACGTTATTAATTGATTTTTAAATAGATTTTATTATAATTATTAGTTGATTTTGTAATTTAAATTGTAGATGTTAGGATTATATTATTTAAAAAGTCAAATAATTTAAATCATAACATACAAATTAAGATATATGAAATGTTATCTTACCAGTTGTCTGGCCGGTTTCATGGCCTTTAATGAAGATTTGACCCTTCTTGATTATGAACTTTTCCCACCTAGTAAAATTTCTACCAGACTTTTAAAAATTAGGGAAGGAGTTTTACTGGTAGAAGAAGAAGCAATACTCAATAGAATAGGAAAAAAGTGTAGTTCAGTTATAATAGAAACAAACAAATCAATTTCCAACTATAAAAATTTAAAAAATAATGAAAAATTTGAACTAAAAACTCCTAATAATGGAGGAGAACATTTAAGATTAAATATGGCCCCAATATTGCTTGAAATTGGTTTTATAAACAACTCAGAAGAATTTAAATCAAGAATTCATAATATTTTCATGGAAGTAACACTTCAACAAATCAAAGAAGCCTCTGAAGCAGAAGATAAACTAATTATACAATCTATTAGCTCTTTAGACGAATTAGATGAATCAATAGGGAAACTTTCAGAAAGAATCAGAGAATGGTATGGTGTTCATTTTCCAGAAATGGATTTAGTACGAAATCATGAAGCTTATGTTAAATTAGTGGCATTGCATGGACATAGAGATCGCATACTTGAACAAGATCTCAGTGGATATAATTTAGATATAGATCAAAGCATGGGTGCTGATATTGATGATGATGATATTTTAATAATTCAGAGCTTTGCTAAGTCTCTAAAATCATTGCAAGAGTCCCGTCAGTCCATAGAAAATTATGTTGATATTAAAATGGAAGCCATTGCTCCAAATTTAAAAGATTTAGCAGGATCATCCCTAGGAGCTAAATTAATAGCCCATGTAGGAAGCATAAAAAAAATGGCCACTTTTCCTTCCAGTACAGTGCAGATTATGGGTGCTGAAAAAGCATTATTCCGACATTTAACTACTGGAGAACGACCCCCAAAACATGGCCTAATTTACCAGCATCCAGATGTGAGAGGGGCCAAATGGTGGATTAGAGGCAAAATTGCTCGTGCACTTGCTGCTAAAATATCTTTGGCAGTCCGAAAAGACGTTTTTTCTGGTGAATTCGACCCCTCCATTAAAGATAGTTTCTTGGAAAGATTAGAATCTATTAAAAAAGAAAATCCATTTCCTAAAAGAAGTACCAAATCTAAAAAAATGGTTAATTCCAGTTCTAAGCAGCAAAAAAAATATTCTAAAAAGAAAAAGAGAAAAAGAGAAAAAAAATAGTTTATGATTCACTCATCATAAGAGTAATAGAATTTGAAGGTGAGAATTTTGTACGACTTTTTAGTCATAATATACCTTATTACTAGTGTTGTATCTATTATTTTGGCCATAACTTCCATATGGTTTTCTTTAAGTGTGGAAAAACGATTAAAAAAGAACTTTTTGAGTCTTAAAAACAGGATAGAATTCCAGCAAAATAAAACAGAAGAACTCATGAAAAATATAAATCAGGAATCTTTAAATATTCAATCAGCGGTATATAAAAGCCAAACTGATATTCATGATAGCTTGAAAAATATGAAAAAACACTGCAAAACATCTTATTATGAAAAAAATAATGAAAATTAGTCAAATTTCATTAGAATGGTGCTTAATATGAAAATTATAAATGGGATAAATAGGGCCTATTTCATGGATCACTCCTTAGTTACACCTAACTTAACTCCAGAATACAAAGTATATGGCGAAAAACTGCTGGAATATGAAGGTGATGAATATCGTGTTTGGGATCCTCGCCGTTCCAAATTAGCCGCTGCAATCATGAACGGCCTAAAAAAGATAAATTTAATTTCAAACTCCAAAATTCTATATTTAGGGGCCTCTTCTGGAACCACACCATCTCACATATCAGATATGGTTCCAAAAGGCATAGTTTATTGTCTAGAGTTTTCTCCTAGAATGATGCGTGAGTTGATAAGAGTTTGTGAAAAAAGAAATAATATGGTACCATTACTAAATGATGCCACACAGCCAGGGCGTTATCTTAACCTGGTGGAGAAAGTAGATTTCATCTACTGTGATGTGGCACAACCACAGCAAAGCGAGTTATTCATAGATAATATGAGATTATTTTTAAAAGAAGATGGACAAGGCATGTTCATGATTAAAGCCAGAAGCATTGATGTCACTAAAAAGCCTCAAAAAGTTTTCAGAGAAGAAGAATCAAAATTAAAAGCCCTTGGTTTTAACATTGTAGAAAAAGTTAAATTAGAACCCTATGAAAAGGATCATATTGCATTGTTAGTAGAAAAAAGTTTTTAAATTGATTAAAACTGAAATAACTGAATTAAGTTAATAATTAATTGAAAATATTTTAAATTTTTGATACTATAAAAGTAAACTTTATATCTGAAAAGTTACACAAAATAAAAATTACCCAACATGTTTAATATGCGGCCATAATTTCACCTCCAGGGAGTTGCCTTAATTCATTAATACTCCCACAAAAGGCATACCCTGAGGGTGAACAAACCTCATTTTATTATTTTTAATGATTAAGTAGATTTTTTATATATCAGATAAATTAGATATTATCCGTTCCCACAAAAGATTTGCTATTTCTTTTTTTGAAGTTAAAGGGATCTTATTAATTTCATGATCCACCATAATTACATGGTTTCTATCAGAACCAAATCCAGCCCCTTCTACAGATAAGTCATTTGCAACCACAATATCCGTTCCAGACCTTTCAATCTGTTTTTTAGCAGATTTAATTAATTGATCTTCAGAAATACCATATTCTGCCTTAAATCCGACCAAAAATACGCTTGAATTTAATTTCTTAATCTGATTAATTATTTTATTAGTGGGTTTTAAGGTTAATTCCAGTTCTTCAGAAGAAGATATTTTAGTTTTTTTAGATATTGACGGTGAAAAATCAGAAACAGCCGCTGCAGAAACAAAAATATCAAAATCTTTAATAATTTCCTTGATTTTTTCATTCATTTGTTTGTAAGATGATGCCTTGATAGAATTAATGGATTGTGGAACATGCACACTGACCTCACCCAATACTAAAGTTACATCAGCGCCTCGGACAAAAGCTTCTTTGGCTATTTCAATACCCATTTTACCAGAACTACGGTTAGTGATGCCCCTAATAGGATCTATAGCCTCATATGTTCCCCCAGCACTTACCAAAACTTTTTTATCAGTTAGATCGCCATTTTTAACTTGTTTCATTGTCTGAAGAACGATGTCACCAAGGTAAGGGAATTTAGCCTTTCCTTCATCAATTCGAGGTAAAACAAATTTTATTCCTTCTTCTTCCAATTTATGTATATTTTCTTCAATTGAACGATACATGGAGTCGTGCATGGAAGGAACCATTAAAATAGGCGTATCATGACCCAATGCTGTGATTAAAAGAGAGTTAATAGGATTATCCGCGATTTTATAGGCAAATTTACTTATAACATTGGCTGTAGCTGGAGCAACCATCACTAAATCTGCCTTAGCATATTTTACGTGTTCAATTTTTCCTGTAAGTTCAAGTACCACATCTTGGCCCGTGGCAAACTCCATAGCATAAGGATGGATTATATTGCATGCATCATCACTCATGAAACATTTTACACTTGCCCCTTGCCTTTTAAGTTCTCGGGCAAGTTTAACTGTTTCTACTGCAGCCACACTACCAGTTACACAAAGCACAATTTCCATTGGTTAACACCTTTAATTTAGATTATTAATTGAAATTTTATTTTTTTAATGAATTAATAATATTATAACAGTAATTCTAATTTCTATTAAATTTTAATATCTTAATCCAGTATAAATTAAAAATTATTATATGTTTTATTTATAATCACACAAAAAGTAAATAAAATTAATGAGGATTGTAACTGTTAATATAATAATAGTTTTACTTAATTAATATTTCTATTGAGGATATAAAAAACTCTGAAATAAATGAGTATTCTTTAAAAAATTGAAAAAATAAAATAAAAAAATATGTGTTTAATATAAATCAACTAGTAACTTTGAAAGAAAACGTGATTAAATCAAAGTTAGTTTGCTGAGATTCGAAATCACTAGGCAGGGATCCGCATAAAACAACATATATTGTTCCATCTTTTTCAAACCAAGTAGCCCTTTCCTGTTTTTGAACACCACTAACATCTACTTTATGGATATTTTCATATGCAGTTAATCCATTAATATTAAGTGTTCTTTCGGATACTTCCTGAAAAGATGATTCATTAGCATAGTTATTATAGGTTGCATCGTAAGTTTGTTTGAGTGTCTGACCCGATGGAAGATCTGTTTTTTGGATAATCGCTAATGTGTTAATATTTCCGTCGGATTCTTGAGAATCTGGATCTCCTACTGCAGTTACAGTATTAGGTGTACTGCTAGTCAATTTGTTAGTCCACGATTCTGGATATTTAAAAGAAATATTATTTTTAGCATAGGTAGTAGAAGGTATGTTGGGCACAGTAGTATCAACAGTAGTGTCATTCGATGTCTGATTATTTGTTCCAGAATCAACACAACCCGCCGCAAATACTACCAAAGCTATTATGGCTACTATTGGAAGATATTTTTTCATTTTTTCACCCCATAATAAATATTATTAATATTATAGATTTTAAAATATATATTTTTTTCATTTGTTTGGATCAATAAATGAGTACATGAAATTTTAAAAAAATAAAAAAATAAATAAGTATTGCACTGTTTTTTAATAAAATAGTTTAAAATGAAAATAGCTTTAATATAAAAGGATATTAATTGATTTTAAAGCTATTAATAATCATATCGAAATTCTGTTTTTCTTTTTCAAATTGACTAGAAAGCGCACTACATAAAATAACATAAACTTTTTTATTGTCATTTATCCATATAGCTCTATGTTTCTTGATTACTCCTCCAGATTCAACGGTGTAAACATTTTCAAAAACAGGGTCATTATTTAGAGTCATATTACTCTCAGAAATTCTTTGATAACTAGAATTACTGAATAATGATTCATAATTATCATTATACATGCCTTCAAATGTCCCTGTTCTATTTTTAATTTGAATAGAAACAACAGTTTCTGCAAATCCTGTTTTAGTATTAACTGATTTAGGATCAGCAACCGATGCAATAGTATCATTGGCTTTTGATTCACCAATCATCCATGTTCCAGGATAAGTAAAAGATATATTATTTTGTGAAAGAGTTTTGGTCTGATTATTTTTTTCATTATTATCAGAAGTACACCCTGATGCAAAAACAACAAGAGTGATTACCAATAATACTAAAAGGTATTTTTTCATTGAAACGACCTCTATTAAAAAAATTTAAAAGAAATAATAAAAATTGGGAATTGATTACGCTAGGATTTTAAGGAGTTTCAGGAGGTTCAACGGGTTTAGTAGGTTCCACGGGTTTAGTAGGTTTCTTTGGTTCAATAGGAATAGTTTTATTCGACTTTCCGCCGTTATTGTCCTCAGTTTTATTACTATCACTAGTTTTAGATTCCGTATCTTTAACTGTAGTATTAGTTGTTAAATTTTCAACTAATGGAAAAGCTGTTTCATTAACAAGTACCATACCCTCATCTACGGCTGCTTCACCATTTAACATGAAAGCACCAAATCCGGTTCCCACAAAGAACGCTATGGCCAATAAAACACCCGCCAATATTCCTATCTTAGGGATATTACCTTTTGGTGACTTATTTTGAGTTTTAGAAGGTTTTGGAATGGTAACGTACTTTTTAATAAGTTGTTCCTGTTCTTTTTCATCTTTTGCAGACTTATTCTTCGTAACCCAATGGTCAAGAGATTTTTCAGGACTTCCACGACCCTGCATCCTTTTTATTCTCTCTGCAGCCTCAAGGGTTTCTATTCTATTATTATGTTGTTTTTTTAAGGATTCATACTGTTTTTTAGGAATTTTTCCTGCTTCTAAATCCTTTTCTAATTCCTCGAGATTTTTCAAGAGCTGTTCTTTCTTACTAATCTTGATCATCTCCTTCTTTAATATATGAGCCTAATAATTTAATAAATGAAGTATTTGTTTTGATGGTATTTAAAATGTTCTTAACATTTTTATCGTTATAATGACCCTCGAAATCCATGAAAAATATATACTTTCCCAGGCCTTTTTTGGACGGTCGGGACTCTATTTTGGTTAAATTAATATTATCAGCACAAAAATATCCTAAAACTTCATGTAATCCACCAGGCCGATCATCATCTAATGAAAAAACAATGGAAGTTTTATCATTTCCTGTAGGAATGCTGTCTTTATTTCCAAGAACTATGAAGCGAGTCTTATTGTTTTCAAAGTCTTGAATATCAGTTTTTATAATATCTAAATCATATAACTCAGCTGATTTGTAATTTCCAATAGCAGCTGCTTTTTTTTTAGATTTTATCAGTTTTGCCGCTGCAGCAGTGCTTGAAGTAGAATGTGATGCCAGCCCCAACTTTTCCAAGAATATCCTGCATTGAGCTAGGGGTTGAATATGGGAATAAACAGAATCAATCTCATTAATTTTCATTCCTTTATTTACCATCAAGTTGTGACTAATAGATAAAATAATTTCTTTACAAATTTTGAGGTCATAGTCTTGAGCCAACAAATCCAGTGTAACACCAACCGAACCTTCAATAGAATTTTCAATTGGGACAACACCTTTATCAGCTTTGCCTGTTTTTACTGCATTTAAAACTTCTAATATAGAATCAAATGCTATTAAGTTACCTTCTAATTTAGAAGCTGCCTCTTGAGTAAAGGTGCCTGGTGGCCCCAAATATGCAATAGAAATATTAGATTTATTTTGGGATTTTTTATTATTTATACCGCGCTTAACGCTTAAAAATTCAGAATTATTTTTGTTTTTCATTTAATTTATCCAGTGATGATTTTTTATATAACTTAAATTTATAATTCATAGTAAATATTTTATTATGTTTAATTTAATAAAATAATCTGAACTATTTTTAGAAGATATTTTTGATTTAAAAATAAAGAAAAAAATAAAAGAATGTATACTAAATGCCTAATAAAGTCCTCCTTTAATATAATTGTTTATTTTATCTGTAGTAGCATTGTGGATTCTCCTAATCACCGCATTACCATCTTCATATTTTAGAAGCATTGTAGATACACCCAGATTATGAAGGTGTCTTACAAATTCTTCTGCTTCTTCAAGAGTATCAACTTCAATTATACTATCCTCAACAGCAGGTTCTCCTTCTTTTATATGCTTAATTATTTCCAGCATAGGCAAAATAATAGATTTACCTAGCCTCTTAGATCTATTTTCAAGTTCTTCAGAAGATTCATCCATTTCATAAGCTTGAAATCCTTCCCGAATTACCCTACTAAAGAAAAAAGCTCTTCCAAAGTCAAATGGGAAATTAAAAGCATATTTGATTTCACGATCATGAGCTTGAGAAGAAGTATATTTTAAGGGAGATATTGTCATAGAAGGGTGTTTCATTACTAAACCTTCCCTTTCATCAGAACCAATTTCTTTTATTATTCTCATTATTTGATCTGCGGCTTCTTTTACCTTGAATACACCAAATAAACGAACAGGAGGAAGATTATATTTTTTCAGCATATTGCGCTTATTTTCAATTGATAGAGGTTGATTAGAAATCTTATGGCGAATGTCAAAAACTCTGAATCCAAGTTTGCCAATCTCAGGATAATATTGAGAAACATAAGGATTATGGGTACCTACCATCTCACCACATATAACCAAATCAGGGTGATCTGAAAAAAATTCATCTAGATTCAATAGTTCTTGGGCCTTTTTAGTAGTGAATGGACATACATAACCACCCCGAGTAAGTGCAACTATTTTCATGGGGTTTTTTTTAATTTCAAAATTTTCATGAGAAGAGTGATTCTCACCATCAGATCCCTTTAAGAAAATTTTGGAAGTCTTTATAGAAGCAATACGGACGTTATACCCATTCATTTTTTCTTCAACAGCAACTGAATCTTTAAAATAGTTTATTATGGCCGGATATAAAAGAAGCGTCCTTTTAATCTTAGGAAATCCTCTTATGACTTCAATTTCATCAGATAGATAAACAACTGTTCCAGATTCCAATTTACCAGTTTCTTTCTTAAAAAGAAGTGTTGGAACACCCATGGAAAAGTAAAATTTGGTATTTCCCTTTTTTATGGATTCTTCAAGTTTTTCTGATTTGATGCCCAGTACTTTTTGAAGTTTTTTTTCCAAAAAATTCTCTATTTCTACCTGAGATTCAAGTTCACATGGAAGGCATGAATAAAAAAAATTGGTGAGGGTGTTGTTCCTCCTCCAATCTATATCCATCTTAGAACCACATTTAGGACAATTTATTTCAGGTAATTGAATTTTAGATGGCCCCTGTTGTTCTTTTTTAGAATTTTCAGAATTAGATGCAGATTTAGAAAAAATTAGCTTACCCCCTCCATTTCAACAATTAAGTCCAGAAGGTCTGTTTTTGTTATAATTCCAACTGTTTTGTTATCTTCATCAACTACCGGAAATCCGCTAAGGCCTTCATCCAGCATTATATGGGCTGCTTCTGCAATAGAAACATCCATACTAATAGTTCGGACACCTTGAGTCATTACATCTTCCACTAGAAGATTCCGAATTCTGGCAGATTTATGTTTATCTGGGACAACTTTTCTAAAAGATATCATAGCTCTAGAAATATCTTTAGAAGTTATTAGTCCCGCTATAACATCTTCTTCCATTACCAAAAGCCTGCCAACTTTAGCATCTAACATTATTCTTCTTGCATGCACCAGTCTATCAGAAGGAGAAACTATGATAAGTTCTGTACTCATAAGATCTTGGACTGACTGTTTTTCATATGGTTTGCCCCTACAAGTATCAATAAGGTCAGATTTGGTAATCATACCAGCCATTGCACCATCTTCCATAACTGGCATACCACCAATATTATTTTCCAGCATTAAATTAGCAACATATCCCAATTTCATTTCCATATCTACTTCTATTATATCTTTGGTCATTACAGTAGATATGTGGAAGTGTGAAGGCGGCATATTACCATATTTAGATGATCCAAGTTTCAAAGCAATGTCTTTTTCTGTTATAACACCCACCATTTCTTTGATGTTATCATGGTTAGTGTTTATCACCGCCAGACGAGATTTTTTGTGTTTTTTCATGACCCTTAGAGCATCACAAACATTCTGGTCTTTATCTATGGACACTACATCCTCTGACATCATATTTTTTACTCGCATTTACAATCCCCTTTCTTTTTTTAGGCTCTAATATTGATTAAAGTTCTGCGATTGTCTAATTTAAGGTTATGGGACCTTTTTTTTATTTTAATATTAATGCATCTAATTTACTAAGTTTATTGAATACCTTTCAAAATATCAGTTTTGGTTATGATTCCCACCAATTCATCATCATCAACTACCGGAATACCACCAATGTCTTTTTCTATCATTATTTCAGCTGCTTGAGAAGCATCTATTTCGGAACTGATTTTAATCAAATCATTGGTCATTATATCCCCAGCAGTTAACATAGAAACCATACGAACATTTTTCTTTTCTTCGCCTTCGACCGGGCGCACAAAATAGATTTTTTCCACATTAACCCCTTTTTCAGGATCTTCCACATTTGCAAATGAAATGTTTTGAGAAGTTATTATTCCTACAGGTCCATTATCTCTTATAACAACTATTCTACCTATATTATTCTCTTCCATTATGTTTATTACATGAGAAATAGCGTGATTTTCATTTACTGTGATAATTTTAGAGCTCATTAAGTCTGAAATTTTCCATTTACCTGTGAATTTATTTTGATAGACTTTTAAAAGATCTGTTTTAGTTAATATTCCTATCAATTCTCCTTGATCAACAACAGGTAATGAACCAATATTTTTTTTCAGCATTAACTCCACAGCTTCTTTTGAATTATCTCCTGGAGAAATAGTGATTAAGTTGCTACTCATAACCCTACGCACAGCTATTTTATCAATAGGTCTTTTCCTCCATGAAGGTCCTTTGCCGCTTAATTTATGAGTAATGTCTCTTTCAGTTACCATGCCTATAGGATTTCCTTCATGATTAACAACTACTATTCGGCTAACTCCTTTTTTGAGCATAAGGTTACGGGCATAGGCTACCTGTTCAGTATCTTGAATTACTATTACTTCCTCGCTCATAATGTCTTTTATTTTCATCAAATCACCTGTCTACGGAATAGAGGTTATTTAATATTAAATCGCTATTCAAGTTATTTTAAATTCCAGGAATTATAATAATAGAAAATATTAAAGGATATAAATTTAGTTTTTTATGACTTTTAATAAGTCACTTTCAGTTATAATACCCTCTAATTCTCCATCTTTAATTACTGGAACTCCTCCAATATTTTTATCTTCCATTAATTGACATAGATCTCCCAACCGAGCATTAGGGAGGGTCGTTATAACATTATTTTCCATAATCTCTGTAATTTTAGTATTTAAAATCTCTTCAGCACTGTTGGAAGTCATGTTATTAAATACTGTGCTTCTGCCTAAAAACTCGAGAATGTCTGTAGCAGTTATAATACCCACCAATTTTTCTTTTTCAGGGTGAGGTGTTTTCCTTTCTTCACCCACCACAGGTATTCTCCTCAATTTATTTCTAACCATTATTTTTGATGCACTTTCAATAGGCGTGCCCGGCGTTGTTTTTATGACTTTTTTAGTCATATAATCCTCTACAAGCTCATCAGTAAGTACTCCAGATAATAAGAGAGCCAAATCCCTTTCAGAAACGATTCCAACTATATTTTCATGAGAATCTATAACTGGTAATGCTCCCACTCCATGATCTAACATTTTTTTAACCGCGAGGTTAATAGAATCTTTGTGACTTAAATAATGGACATCTCGAGTCATTATTTTTTTAACAGACTCGTTTATAGCGGCTAAAAAATTGTCATTATATTTTTCTTCTAGGATTTTGAATTTTTCTCCCCCTCCTAAGAAGTCAAGTATATCCATAGACGTAACAATTCCCAAAAGTTTCCCAGTTCCAGGATTAGTTATGGGAAGTCTTCTAAATTTGTTTTTGACCATTATTTCCGCAGTTTCTTTAATACTAGCGGTTTGTGGTATGGTAACCACTTCTTTTTTGGCGATGGCCATAATATCGCCTTCGTGTTCAGAATTTCTGCTTTCAAATTCTATGGGCCCACGGTCCATTGACCTTATGATGTTTATTGTTTCTTTTCTTCTCATTCATACACCTCTCACGGAGATACTATGTAATTGAATGAATTTTAATTGATATTTTAGCTAATTAAACATGATTATTTTTTAATATCAATAAACGGATCTAAATTCTTTTTGATTTTAGAAAATTTAATAATAAATTAAATTTTTTTCATATTTAAGTTGGATAAAATTTTATTGAAATAAATCTTCATAAATTTTTATAAAATGGCTTAAATTAAATTTGATGTCAAAAACCATTTTTTGCTGTTTGAATTAAAATCAATTTATAAACGACCACAAAACATCATCTCGAGATACAATACCTATTAGTTCTGATTCTTTAGCTCGGTGAGGTTCGTTTTTAATAAATATTGGGTTTTTAACCACAGGCAACCGCCCAATATCTTCTTGAACCATCAAATTTGCGGCCTCGTCTACTAACATCATGGAGGTACCTACAATAGGAGGAGTCTTCATGACTTTTTCAGCTGGAATCTTTCTAGTATGTCCAGATTTAATAAGATCTTTACGAGTAACAATTCCAATTACTTTATTTTTTTTCAAAACAGGTAAACCAGAAAAGCCATATTCGTCCATTTTATCCCACAAAGTGGAAATATGATCTTGGTAATCACAAGTTACGACGTTTTCAGTTTTTATTTCTCCCAGAGTTTTACTGGAAGTTTTAGATCCCTCTTTTAAGAGAACTTTTAAAATATCAAACACACTTAAAATTCCCAACAAAGTTAGATTATTGTTGGATTCCACTACCGGGGCCTGAATCTCTTCAGCATTTAATAAATTATGGGCAGCATCGATTAAGTCCATTTCTGGAGTAAAAATAAGTTTAGGCCGCGCCATTATGCCCCTAGCTTCAATATTTGATTTAGTAGCAGAAATGTTTAGTATATTCCCACGAGTTATTAAACCTTTTAAATGGCCTTCTTCAACCACAGGGATACAGCGAAAGTCCACATCCCGGAATATGGAACGCACCATAGTAGCAGCAGTGTTTATAGGAACTGTGACCGGATTAGAAGTCATCGCCTCTTCCACAATCAAGTTATTCACCCTCTAAATCTTCTTTACATTCCTCACATAAATATTTGCCATCTATTTCATTTAAAAAATCTTCAAAGTTTCCACAAGCTTCACATGCCCCAGGTACAGGTTTTTCACCAGTAGCGCATACGACCTGATTTTCTGCAATGCGGGCATTTTCAACAAGAATCTCAGTAAGTTCAGGTGAAACTGCCATAACATCAGTAGATGTCAGTATACCAACAAGAACACCATTATTAACCACTGGGAGACGCCGAATACTATTTTTTGCCATTAAACGAGCTGCCTCATTTAATTCTCTACCCGGTTCAATACTTATAAGGTTTGTAGTCATTATTTGATCTACGGTTATATCACTGGCTTTTAAATCTCTGGAAACCACTTTTCTAATGATATCACTTTCAGTTATGACCCCATCTGGTTGTGTATTGCTTTTTATAATTAAGCTACCCACATTTATTTTAGTCATAATCTTAGTCGCTTCTGTAACGCTGATTTTAGGATTTATTGTAACTACATTTGATGTCATGGCGTCGTGTACAGTAACTTTAGTCTCCATTTCCATCTAAAAACCCCCTATCTCACTTCTAGAAGTTTATGTACTTGAGGTATGGTCAGTACATTTAGTTGTTCTCCTACCTTTTCAGACATCTCGAATAGTTTAGAAGTATTTTTAACCCAATATTTTAAAGGACTAGCCGGTTGAAGGACCATTGAAATGTCAGAAGGGTCAGAAACCTGTTCTTTTATTGTTTCAGCCACAAGTTTTAGAGTGTCCACCCGAGTAGAAGGCAACATTACAACTTTACAATATGTATTTACCCCTCTTGATATTAATATGTTTATGGATTCAATCTCACGATCAATAATTTCATGGTTAATATTCCCTTTGAAATGTTCTGGTAGTTTTATATCAACTGAGGCATGATTTAGTAAATCCGCAATTTTTTTAACCTCTTTAGGGAGCGAACCATTTGTTTCTAAAAGAGAGGGGAATCTGTTTTTTTCTAAAAATGTTTTAATAAAATCCGCTTGTAAAAGTGGTTCTCCACCTGTAAACGAAATAGAATGGAAATCAGGAGTTATAACATCCATAATATCTTTTTGAAGTTCCTTTAACGTTTTTTGTTCGCCAGCTGTGCTTTTCCTACTTTCAGGAGTATCACAATAATTGCAATTAAGGTTACATCCTGCAAACCTAACGAAAATCTGTCTTCTACCTATTAGTAATCCTTCTCCTTGTATACTGGAGAAAACTTCCATGATTGGTGCTTTCATAAGAATCTTTTTTAAATATGGGTGTTTTGATTTGTCAATGTTAATAAAATTGTTATGATATCTAAATAAGAATTGATTATTCACTCTTAGTGAAAAATGCCCCTTGGCCTATTCCCTCATTAACACATACTTCCACACTGGATATTTTTGCTCCATGATCCTTTAATTTTTGAAAAACTTTTTCTGTAAAATATTCTGCAAGATCTTCTGCCGAAGTGGATTTTAAATCAAGCAAGTAACAATCATCTGCGGGTAATTTATACTCTTTACCATCAATATCAAATTCAACTGATTCTTCAGTTGATTTAAATGATATGAATTGATTCTTTAAAGGAATTAAAACCTTATGATCCATTACTGAGCATATTTCTCTAACTATTCCTTTTACCTCTTTAAAATCAGCTACAAACCCAAATTTTCCACTTCGCTCTCCTTCTACCACTACATCTACAATATATGAATGACCATGTATGCAACCGCAAGAATCGTGTTTAGGAATCATATGCGCCGCAGAAAATCTTAAATTTGCATGTATACCATTAATAACAATTTTCATGATTTTTACCTTCTAATTAATATATGACTATTTAGTTATTTGAATTTTTATTTGTTTTATTCTAATTAATAGCGAGAATGAATATACAACTTGACATCTTAAACTGTAATTGAAAAATTTTAAGAATTATAAACTTCTTGTTTTAGAAATATCCATTTCTATTGATTTTATTTCATCCACATAAGATTTTAATACATTATTAATTAATTCAATTATGTTTTTTTCGTTAACACCCTCAATTTCCAGGATTCCCTTGGTTTTAACATCTTTTGGAGTACCTTCACTGGTTATATTGACACCCAAATGGATTTTCATGCTAGTTGATGAAATACTAGCTATAGAAACTGTTAATTTTCCACCATCCACAAAAAGATCATCGCCATTTCTGGTAGATTGAACACCCCATTTAGAAATTAAATCTTTTAAGATCATTACAAGAATTCTTTGGCGATGGTAACATAATTTAATATTAGTCGGTTGAGAATCAAAGTGTTCTACTATAAAATGAATCATTTTATCTGATTTAATCTCAATTCCCGTATCTTCCACATCAATTATCTTTAAAGGATCGATTTCCATAGGCCCTATCCATGAAATTATACTAGAACCTTTTATATTCAGTTTATCCAAGGCCCAAAGGGGACGTATTTGACTACCATCATAACACATATTTTCCTCAACAAACTGACATATTATTTCCATATATATCTACCCCGCACACGAAATTATTGTTAGTAACGTTAATTTAATTAGAGTTTAGTAAAAATTAATGCATTGGCTATTATTAGATACATACTGATTACTCAAAAACATGTTTAAGCAATTTTATTAATTCATTGTATAATATCTAAAATATTAATTATTTAAAACTCCCTAAAATTTATAATTAATTTAAAATTAATAGAAAGAATTATATTGATTTATTTAATCTATAAAAGCCGTTTTTTTGAATGAAATTAGATTAATGACATTAAATTCTTAAATTTTTATAGATATACTGACAACCTTTTTATCAGATGATTGGTTCAACCAATTATTTCTGCATTTAAAATATTTTTAATATCTTAAATTAATTATTTCTTTTTATTATATCTTTTTCGGGACATATGCTTGAAATTATCATAATACCAACATATTAATAGTGTTTATTTAACATTTAATTAATTATGAAAGTCAGACCTCGTGATTTCATATATACTAAAGATGACCTTTTTTTTGCAACAACCTCTTATCATCATCCCCCAAACAGAATATTGTCATTTTTGAGGTATATTCCTGATGAAAAAGGTTTAAGGTTTAAAAATGGGAGAAGATACAGTAAAGTAGATTCTGAACAGGCCTACATATTTTTAAAAGAAAATTATCCTTATTATTTATATGATTGTGATAACACCAAAGTTCAAATGATGGGTGTACCATTTAATAAAGTTCAAAATATTTTAAGGCCAAATGAAAGATTGCGATCGATATTAAATCAGAATATTAATAGAAAAAATAGTGAAGATACTCTTATAGAAAAAGTAATTAAAATTGCCAAAACTTTTCATGAAAAAACTAATATCTCTTACAATAGTATGGGGATATCAGGATCCATTCTTCCAGGATTATACGATCCTAAAAACTCAGATATAGATTTTGTAGTTTATGGTTTACTAAATCACCGCCGAGCAATGGATCTTTTCAGTAGAATAAAGGATAATCCAAAAAATAGTTCATTTAAAAGTATAGGGGATAATTACTGGAAAAAAGTGTATGACAAACGAATAAAAGACTCTATTTTAAGTTTTGAAGAGTTTTGCTGGTATGAAAAAAGGAAAAACAACCGAGGAATGTTTGAAGGAGTCCTTTTTGATATTTTGGGCACAAGAGAGTGGGATGAGATACATGGAAGCTGGGGAGATACGAGTTATGAACCAATGGGGCAAATAACTGTAGAATGCAAAGTTACCAACGCAATTGCTTCCTTTGATAATCCTGCAGTTTATGAAGTAGAAAATGTAAAAATAATTAATGGTCCAGAAGTAAATATAAATGAAATTGCCTCATTTACTCATACTTATTCCGGTCAAGCAATAGAAGATGAAGAAATAGTTGCCCAGGGAAAACTCGAAAAAGTGATTGGTGAACAAGAAACCCACCGTGTTGTAGTAGGTACTACTCGTGAATCTTTAAATGAATTTATAAAGTTAAAGTATATTCCCTCTTTATAAAATACTTTGAAAATATTATAATAATTAATTAATAATTTTAATATTAATCATCTTGATGTCCTGGATAATATCCTGGAGGATTTTTATGAATGAAAAAACAATAAATATTGGATTAATTGGTTTTGGAACCATCGGATCAGGAGTAATAGAAATATTTAATCAAAATATTGATTTAATACAGGAAAAAGTTGGTAAAGAAATCATCCTTAAAAAAGTAGTTGATTTAGATATCACTACAGATAGAGGAGTTGAAATATCCCCTGAAAAACTTTCCACAGATATTGATGAAATTCTAGAAGATCCCGAAATATCAATTGTAATTGAATTAATTGGTGGATATGAACCAGCATTTAGTTTTATTATTAAGGCCTTAAAAAATGGTAAAAATGTTGTTACAGCAAATAAAGCACTTTTGGCTAAATATTGGAAAGAAGTAATAAGTACTGCAGAAAAAAATAATGTTAGAATTGCTTTTGAAGCTAGTGTAGGGGGAGGGATTCCACTTTTACAGCCTTTAAATGAGTCTCTTGCCGCCAATAATTTTAATGGGATTTACGGTATAATAAATGGAACTGCTAATTACATACTAAGCAAAATGAGTGAAAAAGAATTAAATTTGGACGATGTTCTTAAAGAAGCTCAAGAAAAAGGTTATGCAGAACAAGATCCTACCTTTGATATCGAAGGCCATGATACTGCTCAAAAACTAATTATTTTAACCATACTTGGTTTTGGAACTTACTTGACCCAAGATAAATTCCATGTAGAAGGAATCACTCAAATAACTCCACTAGATATAAAATTTACCTCCAAAAACTTAGGGTATGTTACCAAATTATTAGGAATAAGCCGTAAAATAGATGGTGAATTAGAAGTCAGAGTTCATCCCACTTTAATTCCGCACAATCACCTTTTAGCTTCAGTTAATGATGTTTTCAACGGGGTGTATCTCATTGGAGATGCCGTTGGCCCAGTGATGATGTATGGACAGGGGGCCGGCATGATGCCTACTGCCAGTGCCATAATGGGAGATTGTATTGATATAATAAACAATCCAAACAAAAAAATAAACTATGGACCCCCCAAAAAGATAGAAGAACGTATTAAAAGTATGGATGACGTAGTTTCTAAATATTACATCCGATTAAATGCTATTGATCAACCTGGTGTACTCCATAATTTATCTGGAATATTAAGTAATTTTAATATCAGTTTGGAATCGGTTAATCAGGACAAAAATGAAAAAAACGATGCCATACCTATATTTTTGGTAACCCATAAAGCATATGAAAAAGATATACGGAATGCTATAAATGAAATTGACCAATTACCACAGATACAGGCTCCGAGTACGTTAATTAGAATTTTAGACGAATAATATACTCAAAATATTTTTTTTAAATTCTTAGTAATACTAAAATAATAAATAATATTAAATAAATAAATTAAATTATAAATAGGAGGTATTAAATGTCAGTCCTAGTGTCTTCCATAAATGAATATCTGTTTTGTCCTTTAAAATTGTATTTAAGGCATCATCTGGAATTTGAAAAAACTGAAAAGAAGTATAGCGCAAAAGATAATATTCTTATTTTTCGCCAGGTCTATAAAGATTATAATGATATTGTTCGTAAAAATCTAAGAATGGTTAAAAAAGAGATGAATGCTTCTCAAATAAGTGAAATTCTC
>JAUXXK010000177.1 GCA_030681145.1 Methanobacteriaceae archaeon
ACAACCGCCGCCGATGTCTCGTCACAACTGGTTTCAATTGCTAAAATGTGGCGCTTCATTTGTGCACATCTTCTTTAACTTTAAGGATGTCTTTCCACATTATTAGGGCGTCTTCGCAGGTGTCGGTATAATAGCCGGGTCTAATTCCAACCGGAATAAACCCTAGTTTTCGATACATTTTTTGCGCCACCTCGTTTGATACCCTCACCTCTAAAGTGGCTCTGTCTACACCTCTTTTAGCAACCCCCTGCAGTAACTGAAGTGAAAGTGCGTCACCGAAGTGTTTACCGCGCTCTCGAGGGTGAACGGCGATGTTGGTAATGTGGGCCTCGCCGTGAACTATCCACGTTCCAGCGTAGGCAATTATGCACTCATCAACTTTTCCTACAAAATATAGGGCGAGAGGATTTTTTGTCAGCTCGTTGACAAAGGCCTCTTTCGACCAAGGGGTATGAAATGACCCCCTTTCTATCTCGACAACTTGGTCTATATCCTTGACGGTCATAAGGCAAAACACGATATCTGCCATTGCTACTCCCCCTTTGGCTTGGCCGAAGAAGGCCGTACGTAATTGATTGTAATATTCGCAGGGTGCTTGAAGGCTAGTTTGTATGGCTCTCTGGAAGCTAGAACTCCTAGAATTGACGCTCTTGGCGTCAGCAAGTGGCTATATATACTTTGGTTGATCATTTTTGAAACTGTTGGGGCGGCCTCTCCGACCAGTATTACATTTTGCCGCTCGCCTACCCAGGCGGTCAGTTCTGTTAAATCGATGGCCTGCTCTCTTTGCAGTTGGATTAATTCGCCTCTATGAGAAGAATACATGGCGCCATAATATTGTGACCTTTGGGCATCTAGCAGCGGTATGATGATCCCTTCAAACTGACGGGTCTGCTCTGCTAGGCCTCGGAGGGTAGAAATAGATAGTAGCGGAATACCTTGCCCTTCTGCTATGCCCATTGCCATGCTCATGCCAATTCGCAGCCCAGTGAAGGATCCCGGCCCTGCGGAAACAACAACCCCAGTGAGCTCGCTTAGCTTTACTCCCGATTCTTTGATGGCAAAATCAATTGCCGCCAAGAGCCGCTCTGAATGTTTTTTGTTTATTCCTAAATTGATTTCCGCCAATACACTTTCTCCGTTCGTGATCGCCACTGTGGCGAATAGTGTTGCTGTATCTATGGCAAGGATAACCATCTATTGCTCCACTCCTCTAAGATTCTCTCGCCAGCAGCGTAGGTGGTTGATGCTTGGATCTGCCGCCCATACGCCATCGTCTCAAATGATAAGGTGATGATATCTCTTGGCAGTGCCGTCAAAAACTTGTTGCCCCATTCGATGAGTGCCACTGCCTCATTGTGCAAATAATCGCTAAAACCGATGTTATCCACTTCAATTGCCGATTCCAAGCGATAGAAGACGGCATGCACCAATGTTATTCTTCCTTGATAAACTTGCA
>JAUXXK010000204.1 GCA_030681145.1 Methanobacteriaceae archaeon
TTCTTTATCCGCTGAAGTAGCAGTTATACAAATGGATATGATATTTTTAGTTTCTTCTACAGTGTCAGAACATGCAGCACGAGCAATAAGGCCGTAAGGACTCATTCCATTACAAGGACATAATGCAATTTTTTCTTTTTCCATTTTAATTCTCCAGAATTCTTTATTATGAATAAATAAGGCTAATTGGGCCTCTAATTAATTAAAGAATTGTAACTATTAAATTTTTAAATCATCAATTAATTTATTAATGGTAGATTGAGATTTTTCAAGGACTGAAATTATTTCAAAAACACACAGCTCACCATATTGAAGTAAATATAATATTTTAAGCCTAGGGCCCAAAATTGCCTTGAATATTATTGTTTTGTTCAGGAATTTTAGCAAGGTTTTTTTTCAATTTTTCAATCGGGCTTGTATGGGTTCCTTACCGTTTATTTCACATATTTTCAAATAAATCATCTGGTTATAAACTTTTATTTTGGCAATCAGGACAAATGTAATTATTTTTATCGGTTTTAAATACCTTATCGCATTTTTCACATATGGCTTCTTTAATATGAGATTCTTTTTGTACTGTTATTCCCCAATTACATGAAATTCGGTCTCTGCTGTGGGTGTTTTTCATTCTCATTTTTTCATTTTCTTTTTTAACCATTAAATCACCCATTTCAGGAATTAAAAGCACAATTTGTATTTTTTCCTTTTAATTTTATATTCATTTCAAATTTAATTTTAAGGTGTTCATACTTATTTTGTGGAATGGAAATCATCATTAAGTAAGACACATTTCTGGCCACAGCCTATAAGTTTATAGGCTTAAATTTATCTTAAATTAACAAATCAAATGTATTTTGGTATGTTCATGATGATAATTCAGTGATAGGCATAGATTTAAATTCTTGATAAACTTTTCAGAAGCAATAGATTCTGGCTAATAGGATTATTTATTTTGGATTATCGGATATTTACATTCTCATACCAAAAACGTATTATTTAATGGCTTTAAGATGTATACTCGTTATTTTTCCAATTAGTTTTTTATCCATATTCGGCTCGGTGAAAAAGTGCTGTTCTAAAATTTCTACTTCTTTAAAACCTGCGTTTTTAATCGTGTTTAAATAGTTCTCTTTTTCCATGGCCCCACTTATACATTCGGACCAGGCCTGAAAACTTTGCCGTATTTCTTCAGGAATTAATCCTTCGGTTACCAGATCAGAGACTAAAATTCTTCCGCCAGGTTTTAAAACTCGGTTAACTTCTCTATAAGCCTTACTTTTATCTGAAGTAAGATTTATGACGCAGTTGCTGATTATCACATCAATGGAATTCTTTTCAATGGGTAAATTTTCTATTTCCCCTAATTTGAATTCTACATTGGTGTAACCACTATTTTGGGCATTTTTAACGGCAGTTTCAATCATTTCAGGGGTCATATCTACCCCAATCACTCTTCCATTTGTCCCGACTTTATTGGCTGCAAGGAAAACGCCTATTCCACCACCGGATCCCAAATCTAGCACGGTTTCCCCATCCTGGATCTCTGCTAGTGCGGTGGGGTTTCCACAACCTAAGCCAAATACTGCCTCTTCAGGAATACTTTTAAGTTCTTTGGTACTGTAACCAGCAGCCTGTGCCTGTTTGGTGATTAAATCAGAACTAGAATTACAGCATGAACAAGAGGAATTATCCTTTTTTGCTATTTTGGAATACTTGTTTTTTACAAATTCCTTAATTTCCTTTTCCTGCATTTTAAAAACTTTATAAATTTTTAAATTTAATTCTTAGTATCATTATTTCTATCGAATTAAATTCGTGGATATTTATATAAATATTGTAGTATATTAAAATTGATATAGCATTTTAATTTAAAATTGATAATCATACCTTAAATTGATAAAGATCACTAGAGAACATTTTATTATAATTTTTATCTATAATCCTATGATATTATAATTCCCACAACTTATAAGGAAAAATTTACAAAATATTCATAGAAAATAACTTAATAATTAATTTCCATTCAGGAGAAACAAGCAAAATGAAAGTAGTAGTAATTGGTGGTGGGGCCGGTGGGCTTTCCACAGCTTCCAACATACGTAAATATGACGAAAATGCAGAAATAACCGTTATAACTCGGGATGAGCACATAGCATACTCTCCATGTGCAATACCCTATGTATTGTGTGGGGAAGTAGATTGTTTTGAAAATATAATTATGCATGAACCAGCTGATTATTTAGAGCGGAATATCAATGTTATAACTCGAGCCGAGGTAGTTGAGGTAAAAGAAGCGGAAAATACCATAAAATACCATCTACAAGAAGGCCAAAATGTAGTTCAAAATGAGTTGGAATATGACTATCTGGTAATCGCCACTGGAGGATCTCCTTTTATTCCACCTATGGAAGGGTGTTATTTGGATGGAGTTTTCAAAATTCGAACTATAAAAGATGGACAACAAATAATGGGGTGGGCTGAAAAAAGCAAAAAAGCTATTGTGGTAGGTGCGGGCCTCATAGGATTGGAAATTGCTTTTGGCCTTAAAAATATGGGTTTGGTTGTTACTGTCACGGAAATGCTCCCTCAAATTGTTCCCCGTTCTTTGGATCCAGATATGGCCAAAATAGTCCAAAATTACATTGAGAAACTAGGAATAAATGTCATTTTAGGCAAACCCATAGAAAAAATCAAGGGAGAAACAGTGGTTGAAGGCGCTGTTTTTGGGGATGAAGAATTAGAAGCAGATATGGTTATTTTGGCTACTGGTGTAAGGCCAGAAATAGCAATGGCGAAAATGGCAGGTTGTGATATTGGTAGGTGGGCCATAGAAGTCAATGAAAAGATGCAAACATCTGTGCCAAATATTTATGCTGTTGGGGATTGTGTTGAAGTTTTTGATGCCATAACAGGTCATAATACTCAATCTCCACTGGGATCCACTGCGGTAAGGCAGTCAAAAATCGCTGCTAAAAATATTGTTGGAATGAAAGCAGAATTTAAACCGGTTTTAAATTCTATGGTTTCTAAAATAGGGAATCTAGAATTTGGTGCGGTGGGATTAACCACAACTTTAGCACTTCAAAATGGTATTAAAGTAGTTTCAGGGAAGAAAAACGCATTGACTAAAGCTAGATACTATCCTGGCGCGAAAAGAATTGATGTTAAGATGGTTTGTGACATGAATGGCAAAATTATAGGCTGTCAAATTATTGCAGAGGAGAGAGTAGCTGAACGAGTTGATACTATGTCGCTGGCCATAGCCCAAGAATTAACTTGTGCTGAACTTTCTAACATGGAATTTTCTTATGCACCACCTGTTTCTATGGTTATAGATCCAATTATTCTTGCAGCAGAGGATGCTTGTGAAAAGTTGAAACGTTTACAAAAAAGAAAGGAGAATAATAAAGATTCAATTAATACGAATTCTAATAATCTTAGTTCTTAATATTTTTTTTAGGATAGGAAGACTTAAAATTGGTCTTCAATCCCATTCATTTAATTTTTTTATTTTATCTTTTATTTGGTAGTTATTTCTCGGTTTATTTCAGAAATAGGCGTAAGAACTATGTGATGCCCAAAATTTTTCTGAGTTTTTTCTATTCGATAACAGTAACCATTAACTTCTTTAAAGCCGCAGCTGCTGTGTTAGAATAGGGAAAAGTGGTTAAAAGTACTGATTGGCTTTCTAACTGGTTACATATTCCAAAGAATCTGCAATTTGTTACTTCCAATTCGATAGTATCTTCATTAATTTCATAATCAAGCCCCCTGGCAAACTTGTTAACCTGAATGAAATAATCATTAACCATTTTCATCACATCTTCTTCGTTGTGGAGTGTTATTCCCTGAGTTTTCAGCTGTGTAAAAAATAATTTACCTATCTCCCGGGTCACGGCGCAAGATCCTCTTCCACATATCTGCCATAAGCTTTGTGTTAGGGCCTTTATCATAATATTTTGTGGAGCTTCTCCTGAGGGGACCGCCGCATTTTCATTTAGTTGATAAAAATTTTCTTTTCCTACACCACATAGAGGACATATCCAGCGGGATGGCAAGTCATCTAGATTGGTAACAGCCGTAATGTCTTTTCCTGGGTCGCCATTGTTTGAATCATATATTTAACTGCATATTTCGCAATGATATTTCATTTTAACACACCATATATTTTATTAGAGTTGGAATTAAAATAGTGGTTTAAAAGGCTATTTTATATATTACAGATTTCTATTAATCGAAAACAACTTAAAAATAAAAATAAGTTAATAATGTTTTTTTTAGATGATTTTAGGGATAAAAATCTAAATGAGATGGGTTTTCAATTAAAAGTATCTCTCCAGCAGTCCCTGTAACATTTTGGCGTGTCTTCCTTCATCTCTAGAACTTTCATCAAAGAAATCATGGGCAGCATCAATATCACATTCTTTAGCCAGTTTGGCCGCTGCCTTTTTCTCATTGTTGGCCATGGTTTCGCCTTT
>JAUXXK010000214.1 GCA_030681145.1 Methanobacteriaceae archaeon
ATCTTTAAATGTGAACTGGATGAATAGGACCGAGGCCGAGAAAAAATACGGTTTCATACTTTATCAAGGAGGAATAGTTCCTGGTTCGTCTATTAGAGTCATTGAAATTCCAGAAGTGGATGTACAGGCCTGTGCAGGTACCCATGTTAGCAGGACTGGAGATATTGGTCTTATAAAAATCAATAAAACTGAAAGAATCCAGGATGGAGTTGAACGAGTTGATTTTTCTGCTGGTGAGGCCGCGGTGGAATCTATGCAGATTAATGATGCATTCTTACGCGAAAGTGCTGGAATTTTCAAGGTTAATGATAATCAGCTCCCTAAAACTTGTGATAGATTCTTTTCTGAATGGAAGGCCTTTAAAAATGAAATAAATAGGCTTAAAGATCAAATGGCTGCATTAAAAACCGAAGGTCTGGCAGGTAAATCTGAAACCATTGGGGTTTTAAAGGTCCTCAAAGATATGATTGAAGCAGACATGGGTGAAATGCAGAAAATGGCTCTGGATCTTACTGATGATAATGGTGAATTTGATGTGGTCATTTTAGGTAACCTGGAAGGTAAGGTCGTGGGATCTTCATCTAAAGAGGCCATGGCTGCTGGTGTAAAAATAAATGAGATAATTAAAGAATCTGCAGCAGTTTTAGGTGGTGGTGGGGGAGGCCGCCCTAATTTGGCTCAAGGTGCTGGGCCTAATGTAGATAAAATGGTCGAAGCTCTTGATTTGGCCTTGGAAAGTCTTAAAAAGAATTTGTAATCTTTAGGTTATTTTTTTTATTTATCTTTCTATTCTACTTAATGATGTTTCTTCTCCTGTAGTTGATTTGGAAACTGGTAAGATGGAATGATGATAAGTTAATTATTACAGAATCACAAAAAATTTCTAAACAATTTGATCTTCGAGTGGCGTTCATCCTCCCAGCTATTGACATCACAGATATTCTAATAAAAGGGGATGATTCATTCGGGATTTATTCTGTTCAAATTGAAGTCTGGGATGACTTTGGTGCTTATATTGGACCCAAAACATTGTGGATAGTTAATGCTGCCTAAAGAGATGGTTCTGATGAATATGAACAATAGTAAATGAATCTTCTTT
>JAUXXK010000223.1 GCA_030681145.1 Methanobacteriaceae archaeon
AAGCTATTAAAAAAATTTTAGTAAGAAGTTTAATTTTGAGGAGAGATTAGTTTTCTGTTACACTAAAAAAACTCCAAATTACATGAAAAATGCAGTAAATGACCTTAAATATTTACTTAATCAGAATTATCGCAAAAAAATTGCTTTAAATTTCGTGGCTAATCATTATCTCTTAAGTAAAGAAGATAGACATTATTTGGCTCGTTCTATTTTTTCTGATGCATTATCAAAGATGAGAAAATCTAAAATTATAAATTTAAAGAATATTCAGAACCATTATCTTTTTTTAGATGGATATAATGTTTTAATTACTGTAGAAGCCATTATAAATCATGATAAAGTCATATTAAGTGACGATGGATTTTTAAGAGATTTTTTAGGTATTTTTGGAAATTATAAATTAAATTCAAATACCAAAAATGCTTTATCATTAATTTTTAAATGCATATCCCAGTACCCTCCCCAATATATAAAATTCTATTTGGATAAGCAAGTTAGTTTCAGTGGAAAACTGTCCCATAAAATCAATAAGATGTTTAAAAACCATGGATTAAATGGAACTATTGTGCTTTCTAAAGAGGTAGATAGTAATCTGGTTCATGAATGTAATGAAGTGGGATGCATTGGTGCAACCAGTGATGGGATTATGATTGATAAGTTAGAAAGAGTAGTAGATATTCCTAGTTACATTTTAGATAATATGGAAAATTTAATCATTTAACATTAAAATTGGAGTATAGTTAAAAAAAAATTAAGACTCTGAAAATAAAAAAAGAATGAAAAATTAAATTATTCCATCTTTTTAAATCGACCTTCTAATTTTTCCAAAACACCAGGCAGTGAAGTGTATTCCATTTCATCTGAAGGTAACCTGTGAGGTTCAAATGGGCCATGTCTTCTCATATATACTGCTATTTCAGATGCTAATTCTCTTGATCTGTCGTATGATGGATCATCGAACATGTCAGCAGGTCCTACTAATTTACAATCTGAAATTTGGAATCCTAATGCCATTACCCTCGGAGGTCCATCAAAACGCACAGGATATGCATTTTTCTGAGCAACTGGCATTAAAGGCCCATTATGAGATCCTCTCATCCATCCTCCGACTAAGTGAGGGAAAGCAAATGGTTCAACAACTTCTCCTGCAGCAGGAAATCCTGATTGAGATCTTACAATAGCTACCGGATCATCTTTACCAACATATTGTCCTGCCATTAAATTTAACCTTTCTGTACTAATAGCAGCAGCAATTTCATTATCATCTTTTCTAATAACCCTTTTAATAACATATCTGCCAGTGGATCCTAATAAAGCCAAGGCATCATACATTTCTTCAGGGCAGATCATGGTAACTTTACTGTGTTCCATTACATCAAATATTTCAAATTTATATCCATTGTGAAGTGAAGGGTCAATAACCAGTCCCGCTGTGTTAAATGGATCTGCAAACATTTTAAAAATAGGCATATTAAATGCACCAGGTTCTGTTTTGTCCATACAAAAAACAACCACTGGATCACTTGGTCTTTCTTTGAATTCCATTTCTGCACATCCAGGACCCATTCCTTTAATGTTCCCAGAAAAAGTATCAGATAATAGATCTTGGCCCGCGCCATAAAGTTTTAAATCTTTAGCAATAGAAGTAGCTTCCATAAATGCATTAAATGCTAATTCATGGATTTCTTCGTTTTCTTCTCCCTGTTTGTGAGTCATTATAAGTTCAGTATCATCGCCACAGTTGGTTACATAAAAATCTTCCAGAAGTTGTTCTTCCTTTGCTTTTGCAAGCATTTCCTCACACTTTGCCAATAACGCCGGGTGAGCTAAACCATGCCCAGCTACACTTCCAACATCCGCTTTTATTACACTAATAGTTGTTTTCATACAAAAACACCTCCAAATATCAAATTCCCCAAAAAATATTTTTATATATTCATTTATAAAATTTGGGCCACAGGTACCTTTTAATCAGTCAGTAATCTTTTAAAAATTGATTTAAAAAAGTAAATTAATTGATTAAAATACCTAAAATAGTTTTATCTTTTATAAATATAATCAATTTAAAATATGGTTAAGACTAGCATATAAAATTTACTAATAACAATTTAAAGTTAAATTTAGAGTTGAATTTCAAAAAATATTAGTATTAAATATTTAATAAGAATTATAATTTTTTAAGATAGATTATACTGTTTTCACTTTATTAAATCAGGAAAATTTAAATCTAAATATTGTGAAAACATTAAAAAATTTTAAATAGTTTTTAAAGAATTTATGACTAATTCCAGTTGATTATCCGCGCACACAGCATCTTGAGCGTCTAAAACTAGATTAATTTCCGCATTAGTTTCAGGATATCTGGGTACTGCACTACAACCCCCATCCTGAATTATGGAAAGCTCGTAGGTACCAATTTTTTTGGCAATATTTTCAATTTCCACTTTGTCCATACCAATTAAAGGACTTAAAATTGGTATTGAAACAGATATACGTGTTGCTAAAAGATTAGGGAGTGTTTGAGACGCAACTTGCCCAACACTGCTCCCATCCACTATTCCCATAGCCTTTTCTCTGATGGCTAGCATTTCGGCAGTTTTATACATTCCGCTTTTACATAAAACACATGTGAGTTTTTCAGCCTCTTCCCTACATTTTTGTAGATAATTACCATATTTCACCACTTTTAATTCTAATTTAACGCCAGTAGAATATTCTCTAAGTTTTTTTACAATTTTTTGGACTTTTTCCAAAGACCTGGAATCTGTAAATGGTTCGTTGTCAAAATGCAATGCGGTTATTTGACATCCCCTCTTCATCATCATGTAAGCTGCCACAGGAGAGTCTATACCTCCAGATAATAGAACCACCAGTTTTCCCTGAGTTCCCACTGGCAAACCCCCGAGGCCTGCTATTTTTTGGTGATATATGTAAGTTTCATCCTGGCGCACCTCTACGTATATTTCAAGCTGGGGATTGGTTAAATCAACTGGTGCCCCTATTTTTTTAACAACTACCGAACCAGCAAAGGCACCCAGTTGCTGACTGCTAAAATCATGCTCACCTACCCTTCGGCTTCTAATAGCAAAAGGAGTTTTAGAAGAAATTAATCCTTCTGATTCAAGTTTTGCTACATAAATTTCTATATCCAATGCAATTTTATCAAAATCAGTGATAGTGGATATGGCTGGGCTAAATGAGACTATCCCAAAAACATTTCCAAGTTTATTAATGGCCTCATCATAGTTAGTTGGTTTGATAAATACCCTACCCTGATTTACCTTTATTTCACATTCAAATGAGCTTTTAATATTTGAAACCAGTTTCTTTTCAAATCTTCTTCTAACACGAGGGCTTTTAATGCCCAATTCACCATATCTTGCAATTATAACATCGTATTTTAACACCAAATCACCATCTATCCTTAAAAATAAAAAATCGTCCCATACTGATGTTTAATATTAAAAACAATCAGAAACCTGGAAATTGCCTTGTTCTATTCGCTGTTTGAGCTCTAATGTAATTTCTCGGGCTCTCTTAATATCAGACTGTCGGCAAGCTATCGGGACTTCCACATGGTCCTTTCCGAGTTTAAGTTTAACAGATCCTGTTTTCATTTCAAAA
>JAUXXK010000226.1 GCA_030681145.1 Methanobacteriaceae archaeon
CTCGAACCTTACTACTCTCTTCCAAAGTCTTTTTAGATTCTTTACCAAGAAGTGCTCCTCTTTTTCCATCGTAATTAATATAATCATCTGTTACTTGAGAAACGTGGACTAGTCCGTCCATTGGCCCGATTCTAATGAAGGCGCCGAATTCAGCTATTTCAATTACTTCTCCTTCCGCGATTTCATACATTTCCGGTTTAAAAAATAATGCCGTAAATACAACATCGTGATAGGCTGCTCCATCTCCCATTATAACTTTACCAATACCTAATTCCTCTATTGATTTAACAGTTACCATTAGGCCCATTTTTTTATCAATTTTTCCAACATAGGCTTCATTAATGGTTTCTAATGCTACATCTTCTAGAGGATCTTCGAAATGGGTAGGGGAAATTCTAACAGTGTCCTCAATTTTGGATATATAATACAAATAAATCCCTCGTTAAATTCTTTTAATTAAAAAATATTTATAATAATAAGAATATTTCTTTTTAAATTCATATAATATTATTCTTCTTTATTGTATAAATCTATGGAATGTTTAATAGCTTCAAATGCTTTCTGAGCATTTTCCCATCCTAAAATATCTGTGCTTTTTCCTTCAAGATGTTTGTATTCTTCAAAGAAATGAGCTATTTCCTTTAATAAATGGGCTGGCACATCCCCAATATCCTTAATATCTTCGTATCGAGGATCGTTTAGTGGAACTGCTAATATTTTATCGTCTTTGTCTCCACCATCTATCATTCTCATCATACCAATAGGTCGGGCTTCTATAATACATCCCGTGAATGTTGGTTGTTCCATGAGGACCAAGATATCCATAGGGTCTCCATCATCGTAGATGGTTTGTGGTATTAAACCATAATCTGCAGGATAAACAAATGGTGAGTATAACACTCTATCAAGAGCAAAAGATTCCAGATCTTTATCGTACTCGTATTTATTCCTAGATCCTTTAGGTATTTCTATTACTGCATATACAACTTCGGGTATTGATGGCCCAGGGACAATATCTTTCCAGAGATTCATTAAGATTCCTCCTTTTTAATTGGAATTGAGAATGATAATTGATATTACATTAATTTTTTAACATATCTAACTGATAATATATTAGCTAATAAATGTCTTATTAGATCGGGATTACTGATTTATATAATATTTTATTTTAAATGTCCATCCACAGCCAAATATTTTCTTTGGCGTAAATAACAGACAGTTATACCTTTTTCGCGCGCCTTTTCTCTTAACTCACGATCATTAGTACATAAAATCTTCGAAATCCGAATAAGAGCATCATCTACTTTTTCTTTTTTCTTTCTTGGAATGGTTCTAATTTCAAATTGTTCGGATTTGGCAATTTTAAGTGCAATGCCTGCAGCTATTTTACTTTTTCCTTTAGAACCTTTTTTTAGACCTTCTAATTCTCTAATAACAAAATCAGGTACTATTAATTTGTATGAAGGCAATGTTTTTTCCAGTTCAGATATAATATCCACACTGAACTGGAAAGGTATCATAAAAAATTTGCGTCCAGGACTGCCTCCTTAACAGATTCATTTACCGGTGAATCATCATCAAGATACTTGGCACTGGACTTAATTAATAATACCATATCCAATTAACCTCCATCTGGCACCAACCCTACGGGATAAAGCCACACGTTGACCGTTTTCGGCGGCTACTGGTAATTTGAGTGTTACTTTTGCTTGATTTCCTGCGGTAGTGACCACTCCAATGGTGGTGGTTGTTCCCACATTTATCATGAGGGGTTCTTTGGCTTTGATGGGTTCAACTTCTCTTTCTTCCTTGGTACCGACTACTCTATCAAGTAAATTAACTTCCATGCTTAATTCATGCATGATATCTGGAAGAGTTCCAGGTTTTCCAGCTACAGATCCAGAAAGTGAATCAGCTTTTGTTAGAGCAGCATCAAGGTTAGTACCTATACCTACCAATCCTCCAGGACTAACTTCATTTACTTCCTCCCCACCTGCAATTAAACCAGTAATTTGAGAGTGAAGGCTGATCCATTTTTGCTTTCCATCTTTATTGATTTGTATCCCTGGTTTGATTTCCAGTTCGTCACCGACTTTAAGCGTCCCCTGTATCAGAGAACCACCGATGACTCCACCGACAATAGTACTTGGATGTGAACCTGGCTTGTTAATATCAAAAGAACGTGCCACATATAATCTTGCAGATTTATCTGGATGCCTTTCTGGAGTTTTAATCCTAGTTTCAATTAAATCAATGAGTATATCGACATTAGCGCCTTGCTGAGCAGACACTGGAATTATAGGTGCGTCTTCTGCACAAGTACCTTTAACAAACTCTTTAATTTCATTGTAGCTTTCTATTGCCCTTTCTTTAGAAATAATATCTATCTTGTTTTGAACTACTATAACATCCTTAACACCAATAACATCCAAGGCCATTAAGTGTTCCTTAGTTTGTGGTTGAGGGCAGGGTTCGTTAGCAGCAATAACCAGAATAGCTCCATCCATTATGGCTGCTCCAGAGAGCATGGTTGCCATTAATGTTTCGTGTCCTGGGGCATCTACAAATGATACTTTCCTAAGCATCTCGGTTTCTTTTCCACATTTTTCACAAACCAGTGCAGTGGTATAGCATTGGGGTTCTTCACAGTCTGCACACTTACGGAAAGTAATGTCTGCATATCCTAAACGGATAGAAATACCCCTTTTTGTTTCTTCGCTGTGGGTATCGGTCCATATTCCAGACAATGCCTTGGTAAGTGTGGTCTTACCATGGTCTACATGACCCACTAGCCCTATGTTAATCTCCGATTGTATTTTCACAGATTACACCTATAATTTTAGTTTAAGTTTTAAAATGTATTTTATATTATATTAATAATATTTATTTAAAATATTACTTTAGGAGGTTATGCTTTTTCCGTTTATAATATTTGTTTATAATATTATTTTAGAAGTTTATCTATTTTTCATAGGATAAGTTATTTTTTTATCCATGAAATAATATTTATTCTTCTTCAGATCCTGCGATTTCGTCCAAAGATTTTGCACCGGCTTTGGTTACAATGGTGCTTATTTGAACGATATCTTCTGATATAGTGTTTCCTCGGAAGGTTTTCCTTCTTCGTTCACCATTACGGGTAGGATGGTATCCAATTCCACCAGAAACTAAGCTTCTGACTCTTCTAGGACCACTTAAATCTTTTTTCATTGGGAAACCATTCTTATCGCTTCCACCAGTGATTTTTAAGGTGTAACCTTCTAGTCCTACGATATCTCCGTCAAATTCTTCTCCTAATGCAAGTCCCACTAATTTTTTGGTTTTAGAAGCTTCAACTTCCATTTGGACACTCTTTTCTTTTTCTGAAACGACCACTTTAAATGCCAAATTATCTCCTCCTTCTTATTTTCCGTACTTTCCTTTTATAAGGTTAAATATATTTATTATTTTCTACTAGAAAGCCGGTGGGTTTCCCCAATCCGGTTCCTCTTTTCTTTTTATATCCAAAGTTTGGTGAAGTGTCTCGAATTCATCTTCACTTAACTTATCTTTTAGTTCTGTTTCTAGCAGTCGGAAATGTTTTTCAGGAATATCTACGTATAATTCATCCCCTTCTTCAAAGTCTTTCCCATGAATGGCGTTCTTAATGGCCATGGCCACTTTTTGACCGCGGGGAACAGACTGTAAATTGTCTCCTTTATCCTGCATGCTTTCAACAGTCCCAACACGACCACCATCTTCTCTTATAAGAGTAGCGCCCTGTTTTACAGTTCCACTTAAAACTTCAATTCCTGCAATAGCTGGTTTGCTTTGTCTAAATACTAATTTGGGGATAATCCGTATTTTTGCAGGTTTTATGATGGCATCTAACCATTCTTTTTTCCTTTTCTCTTCAATTGATTTAACCCAGGCTTGATGATCTTCTGTAATCTGGTATATGACGTTTCCATCAAATAATTTGATATCAGACTTTTTTAATTGTTCAGCAGCTGACGGAAGAATTTTCACATTGAATGCTATAATTACTCCGTGTAGTGGTTCTTCCTTCTGTACAATATCTGCATCCACCACATCACGTCTAGAGACATCACCAATGTCTGCTACTCTTATAGGAATCTCAGCATCCTGAAGTAAATTGACCAGTGCTTCTAAAGATCCCAGAGTATCTGCCTTAACAAGAATTCCGGTTTCTTCAGTGTCAATTTTAATATCATCAATTTCCTTCAACATCTCATTGCGCACGGTATCCAGATCGTCTCTAGCAACTCTGAGGGGAGATCCGGCCACCACATTTTCAATGTTGGGGGCTACAATTTTTATACCTGCTGCGGCCACCACTTCATCAACCTTCCTAAACTTTTTCTTAGCTTCCCTAATTTCTTCTAGGGGCAGAGGTTTTAAAAGGGATCTGATTTTGGTGGAAATAACATCATCAGATGTCATTAGTGCAATATTATTATCTTTTTTAATAATTCCATCGTATATAACAGCATCAATAGTTAATCCAAGCCCAATTTCTTCTTTTACTTCCAATATAGTTCCTTTGGCTGGTGCATCAGCTTCAATTTGTAATTGTTCCTGCAAGTATTCCTGAGCTAGCCCCATAAGCATGGTTAACAATTCAGGTATACCTTCACCTGTTTTAGCACTGATAGGAACAATACTAACTTGTGAAGCAAAATTAGTAACTCTGTCAAACCTTTCTGATTCAAATCCTTCATTGTGAAGAATTCCTACCAATTCATAAAGGCTTTTTTCCAATTTTTGCTGAATATTAGGATCCTGTTTTGAAAAAGTATCTATAAAAGAAGCACTCTTATTTACTTGCCAGCCATAAACTCTGTCGATTTTATTGGCGGCAACAATAAAAGGGGTTTTATACATTTTCAGGATGTTCAATGCCTCATAAGTTTGAGGTTTGAATCCTTCATTCATATCTACAATGAGAATTGCCAGATCTGCCAAGGCCCCTCCTCTTTTTCTGAGAGTTGTAAATGCCTCGTGGCCTGGTGTATCAATAAAGAATAGTCCTGGTATTGTGTCTTTAATAGTGAGCTTATTTAAAAAATTTCCACAGATGTTTTCAATGATTTCCATTGGTATTTCTGTTGCTCCGATATGCTGGGTTATTCCCCCAGCTTCTTTAGTGGCAATAGCACTGCCTCTGATAAAATCCAATAATGTGGTTTTACCATGATCTACATGACCCAGTACTGACACAATAGGTGACCTAATATTCATAGTTATCTTCCTATTAATTTCATTGTATTTTGGAATTTAAGACTTTTATAACTTTTAATCATTAAAAAAGAATGAATAATAGTTATTTTAAATATGCACTTAAAATTTCTATTGAAATATTAATTAAAATATAACAAAGAAGAGAAAAATGGGGTTATAATTCGTAGATTAAACCAGTATCAGGCATATCATATTCTATTATTTCAGCCTCATCAAAAAACAGAGCGATTTCTCTTTCTGCTGATTTTGGAGAATCTGAAGCGTGAATAATGTTTCTGCCGGTATCAATAGCAAAATCTCCTCTAATAGTACCTAGATCAGCTTCTTTAGGATTGGTGGCTCCAACCATTTTCCTGATAAGACTGATGCAGTCGTCACCCTGTATAACCATGGCCAGTACTGCTGAGGAGGTAATGTATTCTACCAAACCATTGAAAAAAGGTTTTTCATTGTGCTCACCGTAGTGTTCTTTGGCCAAATCTTCGCTGATGTGCATTAATTTGGCAGCAACAATTTGAAGTCCTTTTTCTTCAAATTTACTTAATACTTTTCCCATTAACCGTCTTTGGACAGCATCGGGTTTCATCATAACGAAACTTTTTTCCATCATTCTTTAACCCATTTAACTTTTCTTGGAACTCGTTTAAGTTTGATCATATTTTTTTCGCATTTAGTGCCGCAAAAGAAGTAAACATTACCATCTTTTTTAACATACATGCTGCCAGTTCCTTCTTCTATATCTTTTTTACAGAATGAACATACTCTCATGTCCAACACCTTTCCTTTTAATGATTAAGGAGTTCTAATCTCCTTTGCTTCTCGAATGGTGTCTAGTAACATTAAAATGTCACCTTCGCGAATAGGACCCATTATATTTCGGGTCAATATCCGGCCTTTATCTCTTCCATCCAGAATCCTGCATTTAATTTGCATGACTTCTCCGGTCATTCCAGTTCTTTTCAGAACTTCAATAACTTCTGCTGGAGTTCCTTCTTCCATATAATCACCTTTAGATTAAATTGAAAAGCTAATTGCTTTTCGGTAAAAATAGTTGGGAATATAATATTATCTAAATAATATTATTTCTTGAGTTCTTCGATTTTTTCCACAACATCTTTTACCAGTTCATCAGCTTCTCCAGCGTCAATGATACATGCTGAAGCAGTTCCAACGTTTAAACCAGCTGCTCCTCCTACTTCTTCTTTTGTAGGCAGGTATGCGTAAGGAATTTCTTTTTCCTCAGCTAGAACAGGTATGTGAGCTACGATTTCTGCAGGTTCAACATCTTCAGCGACTAAAACTAATAGTGCACTACCTCGTTCAATGGCTTTAGTCACCTCATTGGTTCCCTTAGCCACCTTACCGGTGTCTCTTGCTATTTCTAATGCTTCTGCAGCTTTATCCGCTAACTCTTGTGGTACTTCGAATTTTACATAAATTGCTTTTGCCATATTATTTACCTCCTTTTTCATCTGGTATTTACCATCCATCGGCAAATATCGCAACAAATTATTTTTTTTTATTTGTTTGCGAGTTCACAAATCCGTGATTTGTAATTGGTACTTTTATATTATTTTGACATATAAAAGTTGCTGAATTAACAGCTAATTATGGATTTAATGATTTTAAAAAATCGTATGCTGATTCAAATAGATTTCATATTAATCCACAATATCAACAAAAAGATTCTAAACCACTTTGGGTCTAGATATTTAGACATATCATAGATTGAGATTTATCCCATATAAAGTTTTTCTATAGTATACACCACAAATCTCCTATAATGTCTT
The DNA here is from genome assembly GCA_030681145.1 of Methanobacteriaceae archaeon. Taxonomy (GTDB): domain Archaea; phylum Methanobacteriota; class Methanobacteria; order Methanobacteriales; family Methanobacteriaceae; genus JAUXXK01. The sequence goes on from JAUXXK010000226.1 coordinate 7,032, forward strand.
TGTTTTGTTTTGTAATTATTTGATAACCATTAGTTTGATGATTTGATACCTTTATTATATTCTGGAGCTAATAATAAATTTTATTCTCGGTATATTTTTAAATCACAGCATTCATACCATTTATTATAATAATGATGATTATGGATCTAAATAAATTACATTAATTTTTTTCATTTAAAATCCAGTTAGAAATGTTGTTACTTAAATTAAGAATTAGATTAATAGATTAAAATTTAAATAAGAATTAGATTTCGATTTAGAATTAATAGATTTAAATTGATTAAGTTAAAATCATCAAAATAGCTAATATATATTATTAATTTTATGAATTATAATTTAAAAAAAGCAATAAAATAAAAAAAAGAGCAGTTATAACTACAATTATAGTCTTTTAACTGCTAATTCGATGTCAGAATCTTTTACAGTTTTTCTTCCAGCGTGTTTAGCTAGTTTAACTGCTTCTGCTGCTATAGCTTCGCCTTGTGCTTCTAGAGCTTTAGCTAATTCTTCTCGAGCGTCATCGCTCACTCTTTCTGCACCAGCATTTTTTATTATTCTTCCGATTGGAGCAATTGGTAATTCCATAATTAATCACCTCATTTTATGTAATATAATCTGTATAAATACTCCTATATAAATTTATCGTTAATTTGTGGGATTTTTTGCAAATTTATATTGTATTTGCTCATGATATGCTTAATCATATTCTAATGGGTAAGATTCAAACTAACCATATGATATTGAACAGTCTTAAAAAAAAAGAATGTAATAAGTGACTTGATATGCTCTAAAAAAGAATTGAAAAAATAGAAAATTAAAGATAAATTACTTGTTTATAATTTCTGCAAGTTTATTAATATCTGCTTCTACTTCTAATGGTTCAACACAAGCATTAATAGCTGTATTAGGGTCTTTTAACAGATGTCCAGTTACTATACAAACTACTTGTTCTCCTTTATCCACAACACCTTGATCAACAAGCTTCTGTAGTCCTGCAATGGATGCAGCAGAGGCGGGCTCAACCCCAATTCCTTCTTTTCGAGCAAGCATTTTCTGGGCAGAAAGTATCTCATCATCAGTGACTGTTTCGGCGTACCCATCAGAATCATAGATGGCCCTTAGGGCTTTGGTGGCACTGACCGGTGCACCTATACGTATGGCTGTTGCTACAGTTTCTGGATTTTTAATTGCTTCAATTTCGGATTTACCTTTTTGAACAGCATTAACAATAGGACAGGCACCTTCTGCTTGGATACCAGTCATCATTGGTTTATCTTCAATAAAACCTGCATCGTGAAACTCACTTATTCCCTTCCAGATAGCTGAAATATTTCCTGCATTGCCTACTGGAAGTATAATTCTGTCTGGAGATTGCCATCCTAGATCATCAACAATTTCAAATCCAATAGATTTTTGGCCTTCCAGACGGTAAGGATTCACTGAATTTAAGAGGTATAATTGCCCTTTCATAGCTAATGCAGTAACTGCTTCCAGAGCCTCATCAAAGTTTCCCTGGATGGAAAGTACTTCGGCTCCGTGGAACATGGCCTGGGCTAATTTTCCTAGAGCCACTTTCCCTGCGGGTAAAAGTACAACACATCTTTTTCCTGCACGTGCAGCATATGCAGCCAGTGAAGCAGAAGTATTTCCAGTGGAAGCACATCCTACGGTGGATACTCCAAGTTCCATTGATTTGGTGATACCCACACTCATTCCTCTATCTTTAAAACTTCCAGTGGGGTTTGATCCTTCCACTTTGACATATAAATCTATGCCTAGTTCTTTTCCAAGCTTATTACATTTAATAAATGGAGTTCCGCCTTCATCCAGGCTAACTATTTTGGTTTCATCCACGGGCATAAATTCTTTATATTTCCACATGGTTTGTTTTCTGCAACTGAATATTTCTTTAGACACATCAGGTTGGCATATTACTTCTAAAATAGCCCCACAATCAGTGCAAGTGTAAATTATCTCGTCATTACTGTACTCTTTACCGCAAGATACGCATCTTATCATTGTATCACCGCAATTAACTTAATATAATAAATATTTTTAAAATTACATTGATAATAATCATTTAAACTTATTAATCCAACTGTTTATAAAGATTATTATAGAAATTAGTATATGTTCTCTTTATTTAATTTAAGTAATATGTTTCGAGTTGTATCATTTCAACTTATCTTAAAAAAATGCACTTTTAATATTCTTAAAAAAAAATATCAAAACTAATAACATTTTAATTAATTTAATAATATTATCATTAATTATTTGTTAATTTATTTACTTTAAAAAAATAATTAAATCTTGGAATTATACGGAACTGGTTATGTAGTGGTAAATTCCAAGTGTGAGATTTGCTTCTATAACTGCTGCAATAAACAGTAAAACGATGGCAATGCCCATTATAATTAAAGAATCTTTCACATCTTCTATATGTTCATTGAACACATACTTTATTTTGCTTAAAAATGATCCGTACCATGTTTCATTGATCATACCATTGATAAATTTATACATGAAACTGGCCAATCGAAATCCAGCGCCTCCAGCAATAATTAGGCTTAAAATCTCAAAAATTCCATGGGGAGCAGTCAGTAAAATGAAATCTCCTAATGGAACTTGGGTTGCAAAATATCCCAAAAATGATCCATTTATAAATAGAAAAGCCGCGGTGAATACCCCTAAAAATATACCTCCACCGTAGATATATAATAATATTCTTATATTATTGGCAAAAAGTGATAGTGTGGTTAATTTTATGTCACCCTGGGCTACACTTCTTTTTAATTGTTGTGCTAGCGGTGCCAGGTAAAAGTCAAGTAAATGTAAATATCCTACAAATAACGATATAAGAAATATCATAGCTGAGAGTG
>JAUXXK010000249.1 GCA_030681145.1 Methanobacteriaceae archaeon
TTCTTGATTTTGACGAAGCTGGTGTTCCAGTAGCCCTGGAAATACTTAATGCCTCTCATGTTCTTAAAGTTCCAAAATATGTTTTAAATGGTATCAAAGAAATAAAGATGACTATAAAAGTTAATGAAAAGTCTATAAATCTTAAAGCAGGTTTTGGTGTGATATTACATAACAGGAAACAAACACAATTAGTTGATACATTCACTTCCAACGATATTGGAATTCCAGCCATGGAAACTGAATTAGCAACTGTTTAAAACAAATATTTTTATTTGTTAGTTCATAAATTCCTTTTCTACCATAGAGTTATCTCAAATTTCCAGTAAAATTATTTATATCTATAAAACAATCTTTATATTACAGGTAAAACCTGGGAGTCAGTGTACCTTGAGGTGCACGTTTAACAGTACTTCCAGGTGCTGATTCTTATTTTAATGTTATTTTGATATATTCATTATTTCTATTTAAATTAGTGTAGAACAAAATTTTAGAATTAGAAAAAGATTCCGTACTTAAAAGAATTAGAATTATAATATTTTTTATTTTTGATAAATTTCCACTAAATACGGTCTTATTTGTGGAATAACATCTTTTACAGTACGCCATACAAGTTCGTATTTAATTCCAAAATAAAAATGAATAAGTTTATCTCGCATTCCAGCCATTTCTCTCCATGGAATATTGGGATAATCTTTTTTAATGTCTTCGGGTAAGTTTTTAGTGGCCTCACCAATGATTTCAAACTTTCTTATAACTGCACTGGAAGTTTTATCGTCTTCTTTGAATTCATCAAAGTCCATTTCACCAATAAATAGTTCTATGGAATTCATAGCCTCTAAAATATCTTTTAAATAAAGCTTAAAATCTCTCATACAAGAATGGCCTCCTTCATGACCTGTTTTTCAATTTCTTTACGAACAGTGTCAATAGGGACCACATCAACTTTAATATGCATTTCATCTTCTAAAAATTGGGATAGTCCTACCAGGTCCAGAAGATTAGCATTATCACTAAATTCTACTAAAACATCCAGATCACTCTCGGGAGTCTCTTCTCCACGAACATATGATCCAAAAATGGCCTTTACTTGAGCTTTATATTTTTCCTGAATCTGAGGGTTTAATCTTCTAATGAGTTTAATGATTTCTTTTTTTTCCATTTTTACCACTCTCACAATTCTAAACCAACAAATTCAATATCCTTCAATTTTCATACAAACCATATAATTAATTCATCCTTTGATTAATTATTGATTTTTAATGTTATTATAATTAATCATAAACGAATAGACATAGGGTCGTTATCATGCCTCTTGATTTGAATGGAAAATTTTTAAAGGGTTTTAACAGTTATATTAGAATAGAATATGGTGATAATGATGAAAATAGAAATATTTTAAAGCATTTTATGATGGATCAAGATTATGATTACCCCATCTGATTCGCTTATTTTATACATTACTGAAGATTACAAATACAAAAAAATAAGTTCGCCTAGAAGATGATATAATTCTAGACTTTGATAAAAACTTCCTGTAGCTTAATAGTTAGACATGTTTTTCAATTTCTTTACAAACTGTGTCAATAGGAACCTTTAATATAATTTAACATTAAAGAAAAAAAGGGCCTCATCATCAGACCCCTTCCTCTTAAGCCTTTATTGTTCTATATGGATTACTCAGTATGAGTATCCATCAATACTAGTTCATTTATCTAGGCCAGATAAATGCTGGCTATTGCATAGTCTAGGGAAGAGTCTTCTGTGTTTGTTGTTACAACTGTTTTATCTCCTCGTATTATAGATACAATTAGTTCATCAGATTCTGGATCCTTTTTTTGAACTACAGCTTTTAGGCTACCTGTATACATTCCTAAATCTATTGTTTCATCACCAGTGCCTTCTATTGAACGAGTCCCTGATGAATCTGTTATTGTACCATTCCAACTACCAGTATGATTAACCACAACTTTAACAGAATCGAATGAAACACATCCGGATATAGCCACAATTAAACAAACAAAAACTATTAATAAACCTATTTCAATTTTCTTCGACATTTATATGTCCCCCATTAAAACATACCATATATTATTCTTATGAATATATTTTAAATTTTCGGTAGCTCAAAAAGCTGTAATAGGAGCATATCTCAATTTTTAAAACCATTAGCAATGTTATTCCAATAATTGAAATTTTGAACTAAAAATAATAGATTACAACTTTCATTAAGATATAATTTAAAGCTCAAAGTATATCACAACAAAAGGTGATAAATATGGCCATGAAACTATATGACCTGGTAAATAAAGTAGAAGAAATTGAAAATGCAACCATATATGTGGAAAACTATACTAACGAAGAGGACGCTGATGGAAATGATATCCACCGGGTGGAAATAAATTTGGAAGATACCGACACAGAAATGGTCACCGGCCCATATATCCTGGAAGCAGAATCTAAACCGGCCCTGGACCAGCAAGTGAAATTTACACTGGGTGCTTATTTTAAGAAAATAGATGTGGTTAACAAATTGTATTAATTAAGGATATAATCTTAATATAAGTCTTTTAATTGAATATTTCTAAGTTTAATACTTTTTTAGATTGTTTTCATGATTTTTAAATTAAATAACTTTTAAAAAAAAAATAGAAAGAGGGTATTAATTACTAGGTACTAGGGAATCTTTTCATGTATTTGGATTTACGATAAACCTTTAAATAGTAAT
>JAUXXK010000255.1 GCA_030681145.1 Methanobacteriaceae archaeon
CAAAAATTGCTAAAAAATCAGATACTCAATTAGAAATTACTTCTAATATTAAAAAAGCCGTTAAAAATGCGGATATTATTTATACTGATGTATGGGTCAGTATGGGTGATGAAGAAGAGCAGGAAAAGAGAAAAAATGATCTCTTACCTTTTCAAGTTAATGAAGAACTAATGGCTGTGGCTAATAATGATGCTATATTCATGCATTGTTTACCTGCAATTCGTGGACAGGAAACTACTGAAGGTGTCATCGATGGGCATCAGTCAGTGGTATGGGACCAGGCTGAGAATAGACTCCATGCTCAGAAGGCTGTTATGTACAGTCTGATGAAAGATTAATTTTTTATTTTATATAAAATATCGATATATCATTTAAAAGATGAGCAAATCTAAAAGAAACTCACATGCTTTCGGGGGCACTTACTCCCAGTAATGCTAAGCAATTGCGAATAGTAATTTTACTTCGATCAACCAAGATTAAACGAGCCTTTTCATATTCAGAACCAATCACTGGAGTGGATTTGTAGAACTTATTAAATGCATTGGCTAGATCCTGAGCATACTGGGCTAGATTATGCACTCTTCTAATTCTAGCTGATTCACCTACCACATTAGGAAACTTAGAGAGAGTTCTTATAAGATCTATTTCTACATCATCCAGCACCCAATTTTTATCTAATTTTATTTCTTTCAGATTTCTATCAATTATCCGCCCTGATTTTTCTATTAATTTACAGGCTCGGGCATGGGCATACTGTATGGAGGCACATCCTCTTTCAAAGCTTAAGGCTTCGTCCCATTTAAATACAATGTGCTTTTCTGGAGAAAGTTTAGCAATGTAATATCTTATGGCCCCAATACCGATTTCTTTGGCAATTTTTTGAGATTCTTCCTCAGTTAAATCTGATCTTCGTGACTTAATTTCTTTCAAAGCCCTATTAATAGATTCATCCATTAAATCATCTACAGAAATGAATACTCCTCTTCTAGTAGACATAGATCCTTCAGGAAGAGTTATGAATTCATAAAAAATCACTTCTGGAGATTTTCCACCTAAAAGTCCCATAGCTATTTTTATCTGGTCAATAGCAAGTTTATGGTCAGATCCTAAAATATCCAATACCATATCTCCTTTTTTAGATTTTTCCAAGTGATAAGCCAGGTCTCGGGTTGAATAAAGGGAGGTTCCATCAGATCGGGTAAGCACCAGTTCTTTTTCAATGCCGAATTCCTCCAAGTCAAGGTAAAGAACTTCATTTGTTTTCGTGTGACCGCTTTCTTTGAGTTTTTCCACTACCTCCCACACGGCACCGTTTCTTACGAACTTTCCTTCCCAAACAAAATTGTCGTGATGTACATGCAGTTGATTCATAGTAATTTTCATCCCTTCTAAACAGTTATCAACAGCTATTTTAAAGGTTGCATTAAGTTTTTCATCTTTTCCTCCTTCATATTTCCGAATAAGTTCATTTATCTCTTCTTTTAATTCTGGATTTTCTTTTAATTTCTCGTTTACTTGGAAGTAGAGTTTACCAATTTGATGGTCTTTTTTTTCACATTCACCATAATCTTTCAGCTTTTTACCAAGATTTAAGATTCCCCAAACTACCATAGCGATTTGGCGGCCCATATCATTTACATAGTACTGGGTTTCTACATTATAACCTGCAGATTTTAAAACTCGGGCAAGAGAATCACCAATAATTGCGTTACGTACATGACCAATGTGTAGGGGACCATTAGGGTTAGCTGAGGTATGTTCAAGAACTACTTTTTTGGATAATGGTCGTAATTCTCCATAATTTTTATCTATTCCTTCTAAAACTATTTTTGAAAAGCTTTCGTAATTGACATAAAAATTTATGTAGGGTCCTTTTGATTTTACTCCACTGAATATCTCTGGCACCTCTAAAACTTTCAATAAATTCTCAGTTATTTCCATGGGGGATTTTTTTAGTTTTTTGGCCAGTTGAAAGGATATGGTGGTAGATAAATCACCCATTTGAGGATTTGGAGGTATTTCAAGTTTTATTTCTTCAGGAATGGGGTAATTAAGCTTCAATAAAGTGCTTTTCAATGATTTTAATGCTTTTTTTTCAATTAAGGTAAACATGAACACACCTAATATTATATTAACTATTTTATGGCTTTTTATTTAAAAATTAATTAAACAATTTTAAAATTTAAATATAATTTATTTTTTTATTAATCATTACTTGTTACATATCATTAATTAAATTTTTATGAAGTTACATATTGGCTTCTTTAAAAGGAGAAAAAAAAGAAAAAAAATTCAATAATTTGCCTAATTATAATCCTCTGATCCAAAGTGTTATGTAACCTATTTTTGGAATAAATATTGGCTGGTTACCTAATTTAATCACTTTAGATGTAATTTGAGTAGGATAAACAACTTCTTGGTCGGGAACTGGATTATTGTCTCCTTTAATAACAAAATATTTTGTGCCGTTTTTTGCAGTTCCAGTAGCTATAACTCTATGTATAACTGGTTCAGGAAACCAATTTGCCTTATATATTACAATATCTCCAACTTTAACATCTTCAGGATTAAATTCATTTATTCCTAGAAAATTAGCCTTTTCTACTACTACTATATCTCCTCGGTAGAAAACAGGCTCCATACTGCCAGATACCACCACATTCATATGCTGAGCTGCAACTATTCCTATTATTATTATTGCCATATAAATTAATATTTCTCTGATTTCATTGGTATCCGCCATTAAAACACCTAATTCCTTTGTGTGATAATTAAGTTTTCTAGATTTTTAATTAAATCAAAAATTTTTACTAATATTTTATCAAATGGTTATTAATTAGTTGGTTTTACATTAAATAATATTTATTCAAATTCACCTTAGGATTCCACCTTTGTCTGCAGAACTGGCCAATTTTTGATACCTGGATAGCCATCCCTTGAGCTTTCTCTCAGGT
>JAUXXK010000258.1 GCA_030681145.1 Methanobacteriaceae archaeon
AACTCCCTAATTCGTTGATAACTGGCAAAGCACTGGATAACAGGGTTGGTTGCTTAATCATGATTGAAACTCTAAAAAGAGTTAATTCAAAGGCCAATATTTATGGTGTAGGAACTGTACAAGAAGAAGTTGGCCTTAAAGGAGCTAAAACTTCAGCATTTAAAATCAACCCGGATATGGCTTTGGCCCTAGATGTAACTATTGCCGGTGATCACCCAGGTATCAAAGAAGATGAAGCCCCAGCAAAAATAGGTAAAGGTCCTGCAATTATTCTTACCGATGCCAGTGGCCGTGGAATTATAACTCATACTAAAATAAAAGAATGGCTAACTGATGCTGCTCGTGAAGCAGATATTTCGATACAGCTGGAAGTTAGTGAAGGTGGAACTACCGATGCGACAGCTATTCATTTGACTCGTGAAGGAATCCCAGCCGGTGTGGTTTCAGTACCTACTCGTTATATACATACCACGGTTAGTATGGCCAGTATGGAAGATATTGAAAATACAATTAATTTATTAGTTAGTGCCCTGGACAATTTATAGATAGGATATATTTATAGATATTTTTAGGGAAATTTTTATTTTTTTTATTTTATATTATAGATATTTTTAGGGAAATTTTTATTTTTTAGAATAAAATTTGATTTAAAAATAAGTAAAAATAATTAGTTAATAATTTAATTATTTAAAAAATTATTTGGAAATGTAAAATTCAAATGTAATATGCTTAGAACCATCCATTATACCTGAAATCTGGTTAACAGTCCCCCTTATACCAGTCCAGGTGAAACTTCGAATCATCATGGCCCGGAATATTAAAGAGAATATAGGATTCTGTTTGGCTTCTTCATTCCAAGGGAAAGTGATAAAATCCATTTTTATTTTAGATCCAGACTTTGTTATATCAGTTTCAATCCCTAAATTAGATAGAAGGCCACTAATCCATGAAAGATAAGCTTCTAGAATTATATCTTTGAATTCCTTATTACGCTCTTTAATTTCATCTAAAAGTCCTTCATGATTCATTTCATTATTGAAGTTGGGTTTCATATTTTTTTCAAACCTATCAGCAAAATTTTTGATAATAGTGTTTCTTAATTGAGGAGGAATTGATGATGCAAAAACAGGCACTGCACTAACAACGAATCCATAAAGTTCAACTCTTGCTTTTTCTTGAATCAATTCTGCTCTATTATTTTCTGCTTCGACTCGAGATGTTATATCGTGTCCAATTAACTGAATACCCAATTCTTGGTTTTCTTTTTTCACAAGTGAAGAATAGGTTTCAAAGAGAAGGTTCTGCCCATGTGCATCAAGTACATTCATTTCGAAAGGCCCTGAGTTTT
>JAUXXK010000262.1 GCA_030681145.1 Methanobacteriaceae archaeon
ACTCATAAGAAAAGATTAAATTTTTATATATTGGAATGATAATGAAATTATCATTGTTTGCTATTTGGGCTGTAATGGGGGATTTAATTTCTTATTTATCTCTCAAACAGATTTGAGGTAAAAAAAAATGGAACTACCAATCACTAAACCATCTCAGGTTTCATATGCTGATGAATTGAAATATTCCGAACTTATGAAAAAAATCTCTGATAAAGAATATGATGGATTTATCAGGATTACGCACGGATCTGAAGAAGGTTATATTCTTTTTAAAGAGGGGAAACCCGTTGCAGTTTCTTATGATAAATACTTTAAAAATGATGCTTTGAACAAGATAAAAAAAGCCATGGAAAAGAGTGATAGTCTTATAGAAGTTTTTGATTTAAAATCTTCTCAAATAGGCTACTTATTAGATTTAAATAAAACATATAAACTGGATTCTCCTAAAGATAAAAAAACATCTCCTAACAAAGCTAATGACAAAAATTATCAAAGCGATAGTTATGGTGCAGAAGATTTGTTTAATCCTCAAACAGCTAGTTACAGGCAACCTATTGTTAAAATGGGGGCTGAAAAAACAGTAGAAAAAGATATATATTCTGAGAAGATTCCGGAAAAATCTCCTCAAAAAGTAACTGAGGTGGTTGAGGAAGTTCCCCTGACAGACATAAAAAAAGAAGCCAAGAAAAATGTTCCAGAATTAAAAAAGGAATCTGTGGAAACACCTTCAACACAGGAATCAGTCTTTGTTGAACCTTCTGAGCCAGTTGAAGAAGCTCATAAAGAACAGATTAACCATGAAGAATACGTAAATTCTCCTAAAAATGAACATAATACTGTTAATGAAGATATTAAATCTCAAACCCCTGAAATACTCCCGGAACCAGTTAAAGAAATTATTGAAGAATCATCAGAAGAACCTTCCTCCAAAAGTACAGAAGAATCAATAATTGATGAAGAAGAACTGCAAATACCTGTGGATCGGGAAGAACTGATGAAAAAGTATGGCTTAAAGGATATTCAGGAAGAAGAGATTGATAAGGTTTTGGAAACCTACAAAGGCGGTACTTTAAGTAGTATTGAGATGGAAAAAATTGAATTAACCCTGATGAACAAGATAAAAAAATCGGTTATGGTTATGCCAAAAATAAAAGGGACAGAAGTGATGGTTTTCCTTGAATATACGAATGTATTAGGGGGTAAAATAAGAGTTATCACCGAATACGAAACAAAAGGCCTTTTTTCAAGATTAATGGGTGAAGCTAAAGCCATAGAAAATTTAAGGTACCAAATTTTGGATATTGTAGAGATGGAGATACGCAAAAACTTCAGAGAATATCCTGAAATAGTGGAAAATTTTGAAATCAACATAGAGATTGTAAAGTGATAGTTTTAAAAAATCTTTTTGATATTCAAAATTTTATTCTATTCTATTTTTATTTTATTAATTCTAATTTTTATATCGTGACTATTTAAATAGTAAGATATCAATAAAATATATATTAATTTATTGATTTCTAATAGATTTGAATTAACAAATTTATGAAATGAACAATTTCGGGAGGTATTAAATGACTCGGGTTATCACTATTGCATCAGGTAAGGGTGGGGTTGGAAAAACCACTATTACTGCTAATTTAGGAGTTTCATTATCTACTTATGGTATAAGAACTGTAGTTTTAGATGCAGATATTGCTATGGCCAACCTGGAGCTTATTTTAGGTATGGAAGGTAAATCTGTTACTCTGCACGAAGTATTAGCTGGTGAAGCATCAATTGAAGATGCTATTTACGAGGGACCAAGTGGAGTTAGAATTGTTCCAGCAGGTATATCTCTGGAAGGTCTTCGAAATGTTAAAATGGATCGTTTAGAAGATGCTTTATCTAGATTAATGGAAGATACGGATATATTGCTAATCGATGCTCCGGCAGGGCTGGAGAAAGATGCACTTGCTGCACTTGCAGCGGCAGACGAGCTTTTACTGGTTACTACTCCTGAAGTACCATCTATTAGTGATGCACTTAAAACAAAAATTATTGCAACCAAACTAGGTGTAAATATAGTTGGAGTGGTAATTAACAGGGAACAGCACGATAAAACATTTTTAACAGTTGACGAAATTGAAACAATTCTGGAAGTTCCGGTTATTGCGGTTATACCGGATGATCATGAAGTTAGCCGAGCAGCTGCTTTTGGTGAGCCAATTGTTATTAAAAATCCTAAATCTCCTACGACTAATGCCATTATGAAACTGGCAGCTGATTTAATTGGGGAAGAATATCAACCAATAGAGCCTGATAAGAAAGGAGTTATTATTAAGCTCATTGATGGGTTAATGGGCAGAAGATAATTTTAAATTTTTTATTATTTTTTTTTATTTAAAATATCACTGAATTTACAATAATTTAAGGTGTTATAATTGATTTTAGATGTGGTTACAGTTGGTACATGTAATATGGACTTTATTTTAAAGGTACCTTCCTTTGTGGAACCTGATGGGGAAATGTACATTGAAAAGGTTAAAAAAATCCCGGGAGGGTCTGCTTTAAATTTTGCAGTCAATATGTCTTTAAACGGATTCAACTCAGGTATAATTGCCCAAATTGGAAATGATCAATACGGTGACATTATTTTAAAGAATTTGGATCAAAAAAATGTTGATGTTACCTGCTTAAATCAGATAAATGCTGAAACAGGAATGGCATTTATTAGTGTGGATAATAATGGAAAAAGATCTATTTATTCTTTTATTGGAGCAAATGAAAAATTAAATTTAAAAGAGAAAGATTTTGATTATATAAAATCGGCTAGTTTGCTTCATTTAACAGGAACTTATAGGGAAGTAGCCCATGAAGCCGCTAAAAATGCCAGTTTATTATCATTTGCTCCGGGGACCCTTTTATCTTCTTTTGGAATAAATAAATTGGACCCAGTTTTATCTAATACCCACGTACTTTTTTTAAATCAAAAAGAAGTCGAAATTTTAACTGGAATGAGATGGGATAAAGGAAGCAAATTTTTAATTGAAGAAAAAGTTCCTTTACTTGTGGTAACTAAAGGAGATAAGGGAGCTTCTCTTTATACTAAAAATGAAATTATTGATTGTTCTTCGCGTAAAACAGATGTTGTGGATACAACCGGAGCTGGAGATTCATTTGCTGCGGGATTTATTTCTAAATGGATTAATGGTCATAAAATGGATGTTTGTTTGGAATATGCAACTGAATGCGCTGGCCGATGTGTAGGTAAGTTAGGTGGAATTTAAAATAAATAATATTTACTTTTTATATGTTAAAGAATTCAGAAGCATTTTTTCTTGAAACTGCATCAATATCCTCCTTTTCAAAATCGGAAAGTATCATTTGGTGTACCGTTTTTGGAACAGATAATGGATCAGATGGAGAAGAACTCATATCACTATTTAAAATAAATTTTTCAGTTCCATATTCTTTTAAAAGATCAATAGCTTCCTTTGGTGACATTTTGAGGGGTTGAATCGTTAATCCCATAGTAAATTCATGTTCAATTAAATCATCAACAATCTCTTTATTAATATGTTCCACCAAAACCAGAGATGGATCAATATTTTCTAGAATAATCTGTTTTGTTATTTGTGTCACTTCTTTTTTGTTGGTTCGGGGGGTGTGGATTATTACTTTTCTATTTAAATCATCTGCCAACTGTAATTGTTCAATTAAAATATTTTTTTCTGCAGAAGACGCTGTTTCCAGTCCAATTTCTCCTATGGCTAGTATTAAATCATTTTCCAGCAGATCAGATATTTTTTGAATTACTAATTCAGGGTTTGGTGATATGCTTCGAGGGTGAATACCCAGAGCTACAAATAAATTTAATCCATTTGATTTAGCTCTTTTAACTTCATTATTTAGGAGCCTATGGAAATGGTCTAACACCACTTCTGATTTGCTCATTCTAAGGGGATCATGCGCGCAAGTTATGGCAGTATCAATTCCAGATATAACCATTTTTTCAAAATCTTCATAGGGTCGAGTATCCGCGTGTATGTGGGCGTCAATCATATTCATCACAACTTTAATGGAATAATCTATATTTTTCTCCTAATCTTTTTAAGTAAGTAACATACAAATATAGTTATTCTTCATATGGGGGAATATCAAATGAAACATCTATTTGATTTGTATGGCAATGTCCAAGAAGATTTAAAATTCATGGTTAAATCAAATATAAGACTTCAAATCATGTTATGCTTAGCAGATGGGCCTAAAACATCAAAGGAAATAAAAAATTACCATGGTTTGAGTTTTCCAGCCATATTTAGCAATATGAAGAGATTGATGGAAGAAGATTTAGTTCAAAAAGTGGATGGCACTTTTGTGTTATCCTCTTTTGGAAGAATTAAATTGTATTCTATTTTCGATTTTTATAGTGCAATAAAAGTATCTAATAATTTTCCAGATTTATTCTTAAATCATGATATCGGAGGAGTTCCTGATTTTCTAATGGAAGAAATAGGTGTGTTTTTTGATTCTAATATGGTTGAATCCAGCAGAGCTGATATCTACAAAATTCATAATAACTTTAAAATCTTATTAAAAGATTCTAATGAAATATTTGGTGTTTCACCTATTTCTCACCCGGATTATATGGATATTTTTCAGGATTTACTAAGTAATGATGTTAAGGCTTGCTTGGTTCTTACTGATGATATTATAAAGAAGACACTGGATACAGTTGGATTTAAGAATATGATGGGATTAATGGAAAATAAAAATCTGAAGATTAGAAGATACCCTGGTGATTTAAACATAGCGTTTACAGTTACCAATAATTTCATGTCATTAGGATTTTTTGGCGATGATGGAGTTTATGATCAAAGTAAGGATTTGATAAGTAAAAAATGGGCTGCTATTGAATGGACAAAAAAATTATTTGATTATTATTATCAAAAGTCAGAAGAAGTTGAAATCGATATTCTAGTACAAATAATGGCTTCTCAGAGTTGATTTAATTGACAAAAAATTTTTACTGTTTAGAAGATGACGCAAATGATTTGAAATTTTTAATTGCATCTAAGGTAAGAATGAATATTATAATCAGCCTTCATTCTGGCCCTAAAAAATTCAATGAGTTAAATCAAATAACTGGTATTGCTTCAACAACCATTGCACATAGTTTGAAAGAGATGGAAATGAAGAAATGGATTTATCGTAAGGGAAATATTTCTTATTTAACACCTACTGGCAAGATTATTGCTTTAAACTTAATTAAATTAATGAAAAAATTTGATACTTTCAAACAGCAATCAATTTTTTGGAAAAACCATAAATTGGATGCAATACCTGAGAATCTTCAAAAAAATATTGATAATTTGAGGGAAACATTTTTAGTGGAAGCAACACTTGATAATCTAGATAAACCATTTACAAAATATTTGAACCTGTTATTAGATGCTAATAAAATGAATGCTGTTCTATCCATATGTTTTTCGGGGCATACTGATGCTATTCATAATATTTTAATTAAAGGTTGTCATGTGAAGTTGATTGTTGCAGAAGATATTTTTAAACAGTTTATAGGGCAATTCGGCCCATCTATAATAAAAAATTTCATCGATAAAGGCAATCTTGAGATATGGATAAGCTCAGAACTTTTAGAAATAAATTGTGTTGTTTCTGATACTTTTATTTGTATTGGTCTTTTCCAAGAGAATGGAGTTTATGATAATTCACGATTACTTATGGGACATCATAGAGATTCTTTGAATTGGGGAAATGAACTATTTGAATATTATAAAAAGAAAAGCAATTTAATGGACGCAAAAACTATTTAAAATCTAAAAAGATAATTTAATTATTAAAAATATTGTATTTAATGAGTTTTTCAAATTATACATTAATAAAAAAAAATCATGGTTTTTTAAGATCTTTAAATTCTATTTTTGACTTTAAAAGACTTAAAATAATTTTTGGTACCTTTTCGGAGGGTATTCTAAACTGTTCAGAATCATCTCTATTTCTTATGGTAACGGTTTTATCATTTAGTGAATCATGGTCCACGGTTATGGCAAAAGGAACTCCAATTTCATCTGCTCTAGCGTACCTACGGCCAATAGTTCCTGAAGAATCGTATTCTGCAATAAATCCGTTTTTTCTTAAATTAAATTGTATATCTTGGGCCATTTCTTTCATTTCTTCTTTATTAAGGAGGGGAAAAACGCTTACTTTTACTGGGGCAATGTCTTTTGCCAGCTTAAAGTAAGAACGATCTTTTTCTTCTTTAAAGGAGTGTAAAAGAATTGAATATACTATTCGGTCTATTCCAAAGGAGGGTTCTATAACATGAGGAAATATTTTCTCACCACGAACCACTTCATCCACTTCTTCAAATTTCACATGTTCTGGCAATATATGATAAGTAGAATCTAATTTTACTGAGAAACGGCCTTCATCCTGTAATGCATGTTGAATCTGATTGGAATCAGCGCTTTCCAGAAATTTAATTATTTGTGGCGCAGCTCCCTTAAAAGCAGGTCCAAATTTAGCCATATTGGGTTTAACTACAATTTTTTTAACTTTTTTAGGCTCAGGATATTCGATGAAAACTCTTAAATCTTCACCACTATGTTCGCTGTGTGATTTTAAATCGTAGTCTGTTCGATCAGCTATCCCAATAATTTCCACCCACCCGTAATTATCTGTATGGACCTCAACATCCCAGCAATCTATAGCATAATGGGCCATTTCGGTAGGAAGGTGTTGTCTGAATCTTAAAGCTTTGTCGGGTATTCCAATCTCTCTTAAAAATTTTTGAGCTATATGCAGCTGGTAAATAAGCATCTGGCTTGATACTATATCTTTATCCAGTGCTTCTTGAGTTGTAATTTGTAGTGGATCTTTTGAATTTAGTTGACAATCTGAAGAATACAAACTCAGTATTTCAGAGGATATTTGTGAGAACTGAGGATGTGACTTATCAGCAGGATTAATAAAAATTTCGGCCTCGGCTTGGGTGAATTCTCGAAGTCTTATTACTCCCTGGCGTGGTGATATTTCGTTCCGGTAGGCCTTACCCAGTTGAACAACTCCAAATGGGAGCTTATTTCTAAAAAATCTTAATAATCGCTTAAATGGGATAAATATTCCCTGTGCCGTTTCTGGCCGCATATATCCTGTTTTTTTCCCTTTTGCCCCAATAAGTGTCTGGAACATGAGGTTGTAACTCCACACATGGGTTAGATGACCTCCACATTTTGGGCACCTAATCTGTTTTTCAGAGATAATCTCAGTTAATTTTTGATTTTCCAGACCTTCTACTTCTTGTCCTGTGGCTGCTTTGAGTATATGGTCTGCCCTGTAAACATCTAAACATTCCTTACACTCAGTCATAGGATCTGTAAAATGATCAACATGTCCGGATGCTTTTAAAGCTTCTTCAGGCATGATAGTTGGGGACTCAATTTCATAAAATCCTTCTCCCACAATATAATAATCTCTCCATTTTTCCATGACATTATTTTTCAATATGGCGCCCAAGGGGCCGTAATCAACGAAACCTGATACTCCGGAGTATATTTCGAATGAAGACCATAAAAATCCTCTTTTTTTGGCAACATTCATGACATTTTCATGCTTCATAGTTTATCTCCTGATGAATTTTTTATAATATTAATCTTATAATAATGATTTAATTAGTAAATTATATTTATTAAAGGCTTAATGACTCATTTAAAGCTCATTGTTTTTTAGTTCATAATCATGTTTTATTTTACTAGTTTCAGGGCGAGTCTGTCCCATGTATTTACTATCTCTATCAGGATGGCCGTATGGCTTTTTTGAAGGAGAAGTCATGGTTTCAAAAACAATCTGACATACTCTCTGCCCTGGATAAAGAGCCACTGGCATTTTTCCTATATTAGAAATTTCTAAGGTAATTTTTCCCTGAAAACCGGGATCGATATAACCTGCTGTAACATGCATTGTTATACCTAAACGTCCCATAGATGAACGTCCTTCCACTCGAGCAACTAAATTATCAGGAAGATGCACGGTTTCATATGTGGTGGCCAAAGCAAATTCTCCAGGGTGTATAATAAATGCTTCATTTTCTGAAATGTGAAATGATTCCATATATGATTCCATATCTATTTTATCTTTAGGGTCTATGAACGGTTTTCGGATAATTCTGAAACTTTTAAATTCACTACCAATCCTTAAATCAACTGAAGAAGGCTGTACTTGTCTTTCAAGGTCTTCTAATGGGTCAATTAATATTAAACCTTCTTCCAGATATTTTTTTATGTCACTGTCGCTCAGAATTGCCATCTATAAACCTCTTAATCACTTTTAATTAAATACTACAATTTACATTAATTTTTAGTTTTATTAATAAAATTTATAATCCGTTTTATTTCTAAATCTTTTCGAGTTTTTAAATTTAATTTGGGAAATATCATTAATAACATGAGGTATTCTAGAACTGTTAACTACTTCTACAATAACATATTGGCCCCTTTGGTTTCACTATCAATTTTAATGGTCCCAATCGAAATATCATATTATCCTCAGGATATTTTTGAATAAAAATAAATCATTATATTAATTAGAAATTTAATCTTATTTATATTTCTATTAAACTCATATTCAAACCATAAAAAAATATTTATTATTTATCATATTTTCCGGTTTATTCTTCTTAAAATCCCTTTAAGGGTATGTGCTTCTCTACCGGTTATAAATGCACGACCTATAATATTTTTAAATGTTTTTGCACCGTTTTTCTCTTTATGTTCAGGAATATCGAGTTTTTTAATCATTTCTCCCATTTCATCTATTAAGTTCTGTTTTTCATTTAAAGAAGCCTCTTCCAGACCCTGGACATGAAATTCATTTTTATTTTTGAAAAGTTCATAGAAAACTATTGCGGCTGCATGAGTTATATTCATTATTGGATATTTTTTGTCGGTAGGTATACTTACTAAAGTATCACAAAGTTCTATCTCATTATTGTATAATCCATTTCCCTCTCTTCCAAATAATATTGCTATTTTGCCAGTTGAATTAATGGATTCTGCTAGTTGATGTGGTTTAAGGGGTATGCGTGATAATTTGTAGCTCCCACCAGGAGTGCCACTAGTTCCAATAATAAAATCCATTTGTTCTGTTTTCAATAATTCTGCCAACGAATCATATATTTTGGCATGGGATACTATTTCTTTGGCGTGCATAGCTTGGAAATAAGCTTCTTTTTTTATTTCACAAGGATTGACTAAGATTAAATTATAAAGACCAAAATTTTTCATGGTTCTGGCCAGAAAACCAATATTTCCTGGAGATTCTGGTTCTACAAACACAATATTTATGTAATCTTTTAAAAAATCCATGATATCAACAAGTATAATATACTAATTACTCATCATATGCCATATCTAGCAGTTCCAGCAAATTAAGAACTTTTATATCCTTTAAACCCTCTTTTTCCAGTGAATCTCGGATATGAATTTGACAAAAAGGACAGATGGTAATTACAGCATCTACGTCTAGTTTTTTAATCATTTCCGCTTTTGTTTGGCCTAATGCAGAAGCAATTTCTGGTTTACCGGATTTAACTCCGCCTCCTGAACCACAGCACCTGTCAGGTTCATCCATTTCTACAAATTCTAGCCCCTTAATTTTTTTTAATATTTCCCTGGGCTGCAGATGGATTCCTTGACTTCGATTAAGGTGGCAAGGGTCATGATAGGTTACTTTCATATTCACAGGTTTAGTGGAAGAAATATCAAGATTATCTGCCAAAAATTCGCTGATATCCATTACATTAAAATCTACTCCAAATTTTGGATAATCCTTTTTCAAGGTGGCTCCACAACCAGCACAAACAGTAATAATAGTATCATAACCACCCAAAGCTTTTTTATTTTGATTTACTAATTCTTTAACAACTTCTGGCTGCCCTGTTCTTATCATGGGAGAACCACAACATACTTGGTCTTGGGGAACATCAACTTCTATACCTTGCTTTTTTAAAATTTTTAATAGTGCCTGTCCAACTTGAGGCATACGGTAATCTACCAGACATCCAGTGAAAAATGCCACATTAGGTTTTTTTGTTTCACTAGATGAATCACTGGATGACTGATTGATAGAATCTATAAAACTTTTTCCTACTTTATCCACGGATCTTCCAGTTTTAATGATGGTTTTTTTAAGTTTTTTATGAGCTTTGAGCGGCCCAATATCTTCTTGGCACGCAATTGCCCTTAATTTTTCTATGGCATCCCCAGGAATACTTATATTTTTTGGACAAACTTCAGCACATTTTCCACAAGTTGTACAACAGTACAATCCTTCTTCAAATCCTTCCATGGCCCTATCCGCACAATCTCGAGGATCAAGAGCAAATTTGGATATATATTGCATAAAATAAGGTCCTGAATACTCTGAAATTTCTTTCATGACTGGACATGCTGATAAACATGAAAAACATTCAATACAACCCCTTAACTTTTTAGATTCAGCACAATCAACTGAAGGAATTAAGTCGGGAACTTGACCAAAACATTCATTATTTTTGCCTTTTTCTAAAAATAATTTCATTTGATTTATTTTTTCTTCTATTTCCTTTCGATCAACTATGATGTCTTTTATTACTGGAAAATCCAGAGGTTCTATAATAGCTCCTGCATGTATTTCAGCCTTACATGCTAATACCACATTTCCATCCATTTTCAAGGCACATGAGCCGCACTGGCCCGCCCTACAAGAACTTCTGAAAGCAAGATTGGCATTATAGTTATCATTTATGAAATTAAGGGCATCCAACACTTTCATCCTTTCGCTTTCTTCTATTTCATAAGTTTCCAGGTGGGAATCGGAATCCTTTTCTGGATCAAATCTTAAAACCTTGATTTTTATCATTTTTATCTCCAGTTAACTGCTTAAATATACATGATCTAATTTCTTTAGAATTTAATATGATTATTAATTTTCTTTACTAGGGTAATATTAAAACTAGAATAGGTGATTAATTTAAAATAATATTATGTTTATATATAATATAAAGATATTTAAAAGCCATGAATTAATGATTTAAAACGATTTTTAATGATTTAAACTCCCATAATACTCTTTTAAAAAGATTCATGCATTTTTGTATTATTAAATTAATTTTTTAATTCAAAATAAGCGAATTTAATAATATGCTCATTAATAAAAGGTTTTAATGGATAAAAATGAATCAATCGGGATTGGGATAATACAATTTGAAAATTCTTAAGAAATCTATTAGAGAACTATTAAAATAAAAAATTTTGCACTCATATTCTAAAATTTAATTTTAAGAATAATTATTTATATCTAAATAAACATTTTTATTTTATACTGCCATAACAGTAAAAAAATATTTTTATTGTATATTGCCTCTTTTTTAATGAATTAATTAAATTAAAAATACGAATAAAATAAAATAAATTGGATCATTGTTGAATAATAGCAATAACTAATAACAAGGTGATTGAATGAATCTAAAAGAGATCGTCTATGGTAAACCGAAGGAAAAACTCTTTTTACTGGGAAATGAAGCAGCAGTTAGGGGGGCACTGGAGGCAGGAATTTCAATAGCTGCTACATATCCGGGGACACCGTCTTCTGAGATTGGAGATGTATTTTCAAAAATAGCAAATGATGCTAATATTTATTTTGAATTTTCTATTAACGAGAAAGTGGCATTAGAAGTCGCTGCTGCTGCTGCAGCTTCCGGAGTCCGATCATTTACCTTTATGAAACATGTAGGTCTTAATGTGGCGTCTGATTCTTTTATGAGTGTTGTTTACACCGGTGTTAAAGGCGGAATGGTGATCTTATCTGCCGATGACCCATCTATGTTTTCATCTCAAAATGAACAAGACAATCGCCATTACGCAAGAATTGCTAATTTGCCGGTTTTAGAACCATCTAACCCTCAGGAAATAAAAGATTACATGAAAATTGGTTTTGAACTATCTGAAAAATTCAGAATACCTGTTTTGCTCAGAACCACTACACGAGTTTCCCATATGAGGGGTATTGTAGAACTGAATGATATTCCTAATATTGATAAAAATGAAAAAGAAACTTCTTCATATCTTAATCCTAAAGGATTCTTCCAAAAAAATCCAGATCAGTTTGTACCGGTTCCTAAAACAGCTCGGATAATGCATAAAGAATTGGTTGAAAAAATTGAGGATCTTAAAGATGTTTCAAATAATTCTGATTTGAATGAAATTTATTATAATGGAAAAAAACTTGATAAAAATTCAAATTTAAAATCCAGTTGTTCATGTATGGGTATTATTGCCAGCGGAAGTGCTTTTAATTATGCATATGATGTTGTGGCCGAGTTAGGTCTTGATATTCCTATCCTTAAACTGGGATTTTCCTACCCTTTCCCGCAAGACTTGGTACTAAAATTTATTAAGAACATGGATAAAATAATGGTGGCGGAAGAAGTTGATCCAATTATGGAAAATGAGCTTTTAAATGTCTTAGGAAGTGAAGGAATAAGAAAAACGGTTCATGGAAAACTAGATGGGTCACTACCATTAATTTATGAGTTTAATCAAGATATTATAAAAAATGCTTTAACTAATGTTTTAAATTTGGATATTGGACCAAATTTGAAAGAAACAGAAAATAATATCGAAATGGAACTTCCTAATCGTCCTCCTACACTTTGTCCGGGATGTCCTCACCGTGCAGTTTATTATGCTATTAGAAATGCTCGTAAAAATCTTAAAATTAGTAAAGAGGACATTATATTCCCCACGGACATTGGTTGTTATACATTAGGAATTGAGTCTCCTTATAATGCGGCTGATTATCTTTTAGCTATGGGATCTAGTATTGGGACTAGCTGTGGATTTTCAAAAGCCACAAATCAGAAAATTGTGTGTTTTATTGGAGATTCAACATTTTTCCATTCAGGGGTTCCTCCGCTCATTAATGCAGTGCACAACAAACACAATTTCGTTCTCATAGTTCTGGACAACCGTACCACTGCAATGACCGGAGGTCAACCTCATCCGGGACTTCCAATGGATGGAATGGGCGAAATTGCTCCTGAAATCTCCATTGAAAAGATTGTTAAGGCTACTGGTGTGGAATTCGTGGAAAACATTAATCCCATGAGTATTAAAAAGACTTCAGATGTCCTTGAAAGGGCTTTAAAGTTTGAAGGTGTGGCAGTAGTAATATCACGTTATCCGTGTGTTCTACTGAAAACTAAAGAAAAACCTAAAAAGAAAAGCATGGTAGTAGATTCTAATAAATGTAGCCAATGTATGGAATGTATTTCTAAAGTAGCTTGTCCAGCTATTTATAAGATAGAAAATAAGGAAGGTGTTTATATTGAAATAGATTCTTCCAGATGTATAGGCTGCACTGTATGCGTTCAGGCCTGTCAGGATAAAGCAATAAGGCTTCGGAAGTGATTTTTATGCAGAAACATATGTGTAATAATAAAAATACTGATAATTGTGACTGTGATAACTCTAAAGACTTTAAAACAATTTCCAGTTCTTTAACATACAAACCACCTTACAATATTTATATCTGTGGAGTAGGTGGTCAAGGAATAATCAAAACATCCATTGTTATCGGAGAAGCGGCTATTTTTGAACAAAAAAAGGTGGCCATGAGTGAAATTCACGGAATGGCCCAACGTGGGGGTGTGGTTTCAACTGAACTTAAAATTGGAGACTCCAGGAGTTCCATAATTCCTGAAGGTGAAACAGATCTTTTGCTGGCATTTGAACCTTTGGAAGCTCTTCGCGCATCTCCAAAGGCTAATAAAAACACCGCCATTATTTTCAATACTTCTTCCATCATGCCATCTAATATTTCGGCCAGCAAATTTCGTTATCCTGACTTGGATGATATTACTTCTAATTTGAAATTCATATCGGATAATGTATTTGCATTAGATGCAGAAAG
>JAUXXK010000310.1 GCA_030681145.1 Methanobacteriaceae archaeon
TTCTTCATCACGAGGCCCATATGGCGAAAATATCTTCATTGTGGAGGTATTAATTTCTTTTTCAGAATAATAGTATTTTAAATAGGATTCAAAGGCAATTTTTGTCTTGGCATAGAAATTAAATGGATTTATTTTCGAATTTTCATTTAGAGGCACCCTACTAGTTTCATATTCAAAAAAAGTCCCAGTATTTATAAAGAATTCCAAATTATTGGAAACCGCCAGATTAAGTAAGTCAATTGGAAAGTTAATATTTGATTTTATCATTGGAGAAATATCATCATTTATGTGATATTTTTTGTAATAAGTTGCTAAGTGTAAAATACCACTAATTTCATTTTCATCAAAAATAGTTCCTAATTTAATTTTGTCAATGTCATATACTTTTAAATCTATTTTAGAATCATTTAAAAGATGTTTAATACGCCAATTGTCAGAAAAACTTCTTTTTAGCAGTGTAACTTCATAATTATTTTTTAAAAGTTCTTCCAGAAGATGACTACCAATAAAACCAGTAGCACCGGTTACCAGTAAATTTTTAGTCATTACCAAACTCTCCAAGGAGCTTTTCCCGACTTCCACAATGAATCTAATTCTTTTTTATCTCTTAAAGTATCCATTGGTTTCCAAAAACCGTTATGTGCATATCCCATTAATTGATTATCTTTAGCAAGATTTTCTAAAGGTTCTTTTTCCCAAAAAGTTTCATCTCCATCAATATAATCAAATACTTCCGGTTCTAATACAAAAAACCCACCATTGATCCAGGAACCATCTCCTTTTGGTTTTTCCTGGAAGTTTAGAACGTTTCCCTTGGGACCTATATTCAATGCTCCAAATCGCCCTAAAGGTTGTACGGAGGTTAATGTAGCATATTTGCCGTTTCTTTCATGAAATTTTATTAGATTGTTTATATTAACATTACTTACTCCGTCACCATATGTGAGCATAAAAGAATTGTCTTCTACATACTTTTTTATGCGCTTTACACGACCCCCAGTCATGGTATTTAAACCGGTATTAACAAGAGTTATTTTCCAAGGCTCTGCCGATGAATCATGTATTTCCATCTTATTTTTTTTTAGATCAATGGTTAAATCGGTCTGGTGAATGAAATAATTAGCAAAATACTCTTTAATAATATACCCTTTATATCCTAAACAGATTACAAATTCATCGAACCCAAAATGGGAATATAATTTCATAATATGCCATAAAATTGGTTTTTCACCTATTTCAACCATCGGTTTTGGTTTAATATCTGTTTCTTCACTTATACGAGTGCCGAAGCCACCAGCAAGAATCACGGTTTTCATTAAAACACCTTTAGCATAAACATCTTAATTAATATCTATAAAAAAACATTTATAAGTTTCTTACTAATAAAAATCATGGAACAGAAAAAAACAGCTTTAGTTTATCCTTCATATGTCTCTTTTACAGGAAAAAAGAGTCTTGAAGGAACATGGATACATCATGGTATTAGTTCTATAATTTCTTATGCAAATAAAATGGAACATAATGTTGATTTAATTGATTTAAGACAATTTTCCAGCTGGTCCGATTTTGAGATGTTGATTGCCCAATATGAGTTAGTGGGTTATAGCATACTTTCACAAGACTTAGAAACGGCTTTAAAATGCATCAAATTAAATAAAAATGCTAATCCTGATGTTAAAATAGTTGTTGGAGGAGTCCATGTAACTGTTAATCACGAAGAGTTTGTTAAAAATGATAATATTGATTTTATTATAATTGGTGAAGGTGAGATAGCTTTTTCTAATCTCATTAATAGCTTATCTTCCAGTAAAGTGCTAAATAAGATTATTAAAGGCCATAAAATAGAATTAGAGAAAATTCCATTTATTAAAAGAGAATTATGGTCTAATGAAATGCCTTCTGAATTTATAGGTTTGGAAGAACCGTTTTTTACTTTAATTGCTAGCAGGGCATGTATTTATAACTGTAGTTTTTGTCAGCCTTGTACTAAAAAGATGTTTGGAAAAAAAGAGAGAATACGCTCTCCAGAAAATCTTGTTGATGAAATTGTTTATCTCAAAGAAAACCATGATTTAAAATCTTTTTTTATTTTGGATGATAATGCATTCCAAAATCGTAGATGGATAAAAAATTTTTTAGAATTTTATGAAAAAACTAATATCAATGCTCAATTTGTTATGTCTGGAAGAAGTGATAATATTTATAAAAATAGAGATTTACTGCCCAAATTAAGTGATTTAGGTTTGAAATATGTTTTGGTTGGATTCGAATCGGGCTCTCAAAAAGTTTTAAAATATCTTAGAAAAGGCACTACAGTGGAAATTAATGAAAAAGCTGCAAAAGAACTACATGAAAATGGAATTGGGGTATATGCCAATATAATGTTTGGATTTCCAATTGAAACTAAAGAAGATATTAAATTGACAGAGAATATGGTTAAAAAAATAAAACCCGATCTTTTTAGCCCAACTACATTTACTCCATATCCGGGTAATTATTTAACTGATGAATATGTGGAAAAAGGATTATTATTTCCTAAACTGGGCAATTTAACCCGTTATCCTGATCGACCAAAAATTAGAGGAGTAGATTATTTATATATTAATTGGACTATACTTAAAATTCAATTATTTTTATCAAAAAACTATGCTGAAATGTTCAAAAAAATTATTTACTATTCATATCTTCATCTAAAAATAATTAAATTTTATTTAATTAATTATTTGGGTTCAGATTAAGATCATTTAGACTTTCCACTTCAAAATAAAACATTTTTCTAAATTTTCAAAAGATATTTTCTTTTTTATACTCTTATTTTTTTTTATAATTTTTCTTAAATTTTTATAAGCATCAATTTTTGATTTAATAATAGTTGATTTTCCTCTACTAATATTAAGGGTTATCTGAAGAATTTCACATATTATTATCAAATATGAGTTTTTAATTAAAAAGCTCAAGGGCATATTTTTCCATAAAGTCCAGGTATAATTCCGCCAATTATAATAAACAGTAAAATCACTAGTTGGCTCGTTAGTTCCACCTTTATAGTGCCAAACTACTGCGTCAGGACAATACCATGCACTCCAACTGGCCCATCTCAATCGCAAGGCCAGATCAAAATCTTCGTAATAGGCAAAAAAATCTTCGTCAAAGTATTCACCCTCAAGTTTAACATCTTCTAGTGCTTCCCTACGATATAAACAGGCCCCGGCACAGCAGCCTAAAATCTCTTCTTCCTCATTGTATTCATCTGAACTTTTATAGGCCCCCCTATTAAAACCAAGGCCATTTTTAGAGTATTCTAAACCAACAGAATCTAATAAATCTGGATTTTGGCCCCAAATCATCTTGGGTTGGATGCTTCCTGTTTTGGGGCGTTTTTCCGCCATTGAAATTAATTTTTCCAAAAAATCTTCTTTAATTTCAGTGTCATTGTTTAAACAAACAATAAACTTGCATTTCGAGTCTTTAAAACTCTCGTTTATCCCCTGGTTGTTTGCTTTAGCAAAGCCATAGTTTTCGGGGTTTTTAATAATTTTGATTTTGTCTGATTTTACTTCATTATAATAATTTTGATTAATGTAATCAATGGAATTGTTGTTTGGGGAATTGTCTACAAATATAATTCTAAAGTTTGAATAAGTCTGGTTAAAAAGAGAATCAAAGTATTTTTCTAAAAATTTCTCACCATTATAATTTGGGGTGATAATATAAGTCTCAACCATTCAAATACTTCCTTAAATATTATTGTAAATATTTAAAATGTCTTTAACATTTTTATCCCAGGTAAAACTTTTTTCTACAAGTTTTCGTCCATTTTTTCCTAAATTATCTCTTTTAGAAGGATTTGTTAAGAGGAACTTTATATTATTTTTCAAGCTTTTTACATTACTTGGTCCAACCAAAAATCCATTAATTCCATCATCAACAACTTCCACCACACCACCTGATGCATAAGCTACAACAGGAATACCACATGCATTTGCCTCTGTCAATACAATACCAAATCCTTCTCTAGTAGACGGTAGTGTCAAAACATTCGATTTTTTTATTTCAGCAATCAATTCTTTATAACCCAAGTTTTCCATGAATTGAACATTATTTTTAATACCATATTTTTTTGTTAAATTAATTAAGTTCTCTTTTTCCAGACCTTTACCTATTATTATCAACTTAATGTTTGGAATATCTTTTTTTAAAGATTTAACACATTTTAATAAATGATCAACATGTTTATGGGGGGCTAAACGGCCCACAAATATGATGGTATTTTGATATTTTTTATTAACTTTAACAGAATCAATAAATTTTAGATCCACACCCGCATAAACTACACAAATTCTGTCTTCTTTAACCCCATAATATTTAACTAAAGATTTTTTTGTGGAATTACTTACAGTTATTATTTTATCATAAGGAATTCTAACCAAAATTTTCTCAGCGATAGCTGCGATTTTAGCTGATTGAATCCATTGATCATCTCCAATTGTACTCACATCATGTATAGTGCCAATAATTGGTGTTCTTTTTAATTTAGCACCTATAAATGCAGGAATTAAGGGAGAATAGGCCTGAGCATCAATAATATCATAATCATTCTTCAGTATCCATCTAAAAACAGCTAATATAAACTTAATAAAATCTGATGAACTCCTTTGGGGAGGATTTATGATAGTAGGGCCAATATGGTGAACATTTATGCCTTCAATTTCTTCATAATCACCAAAACCTGCTATTTTCATGCATATCAAATCGACGTGATGGCCTTTTTTTACTAGGCGCTTAGCAAATTCATAATAACGTCTTTCACCACCACCTTGGTAATGTGGAACAAAGAAATCAGATACTATACAAATTTTCATATTAATTAGCCTCGAATAATAAATAATACTATTGAAAACATGTTTTGAATTTAATTAAGATAATAATTAAATTTAATCTTATTTTTGATAATATATTATTTAATTTAAGAAGATGATATTTAAATTTATAAAGTGAATCAAATGACATCTAAATTTATTAATCCCTTAACCCCTCAAAAAAAGGCCATAGACATTATCAATTACTATTTCCAAAAAGAAAGAGAGGATGATCCTTTGGCCAGGAATCATGCCCGAAAAGAACTTTTAAATTATTTAATAAAAACGGATGATGGATCTTATACCTTAAAATCAAATGAATTTCAGGGAAAATCAGAAACCATGCACACTTCTAAGGGAGCTATTACAGAATCCTTGGAAAAGTTTATAAAACCATCACTTCTAGATAATAAGAACGATATAAAAGTCTTAGACACTTGCAGTGGGTTTGGATATAACTCAGCAGCTTTAATTGAATATCTCAACATAGAACATAATACTAATAATAAATTAAGCATGGATCTTATAGAAATTTCCATAGAAACATTGGCTGGAGGATTATTAGTGCCCTCCCCAATTTCTTCTCATAAATTGGTTAAAAAGGCCATCGAAGATAAACTTATAGAAGAAAAATTCGCTTCAATCCATTTAGAAGAATCTAAAATACCATCTCACATTAAGTTCCGCTTTTTCTCTGATGATGCCAGAATAATCTTGAAAAATCTAAAATCAAATTATTACGATGCTATTTTCCTGGATCCATTCAGCCCTTCTAAATCTCCAGAACTTTACACTATAGAATTTTTTAAACAGTTAAAAAGAGTTATTAAAGATAATGGTGTTCTGGCCACATATACTTCAGCTGCTCCGGTAAGATATGGTCTTATCGAATCTGGATTTTATATCGGTGAAGGTCCGGTATTTGGCCGAAAATCTGGTGGAACTATAGCATCCCTCACATCAAAAAATATTCTAAATGATATATCGTCTAATGATGAGAGAATGATCGCCCTTTCAGATTCTGGCATCCCTTTCAGAGATCCAACTTTAAATTTATCCGGAGAAGAAATTCTTAAAAACAGGATTATTGAAAGAAAAAATGTCAGGGGCCAATATAAATTTTCTTCTGTGGTGAAGGCACCTATTTTTCTAGGTGAAGATTTGTTAATGGATAAATTAGGCCGTAGAGTTCTTAGGAATATAAATAAACTAAATATTGATCACTCTAAATCTGAAAAAGCATTTTATTTGACATGTCCTCAAAATCAGGAATGTATTTGTGGATGTAATCAACCTAAAGCTTCTAATTCTCGTGATAGAATTAATATAATGATTAAAAGACTCTCTAAACTTTTGGAACATAATAGTCTTCTTTAATTTAATTATTTACTTCGATTTAGAATATTGCTTTTGGTTTTAAATATTCATATTCTTTATTAAGAAAAATTTAAATAGTAATACTCATAATTTACTATCTATATGTATTAATTAAAGTGTTAAACAAATGGGGGCTACTCTAAAATCTGCGGGGTTACAGATTCTTAAGGTGTACAATCAACTATAATATATATAAAAAATATGATTAGTTATTGATAAATTAAATTAATATAATCTATTTTTATGATATTAGATTGTAACTAAAAATATTATAATTCAATTCCGCAGATCACTTTTATAAGGAATCTTCCATTAAGGAGATAGTAAAATGTTTGAAATCAAACTAAAAGATAATTTAGGAAGAACAGGAATATTAAAAACTAAACACGGCATAGTAAGGACACCAGCTTTGATGCCAGTTATACATCCTGGAAAACAGTCCATTGATGTTAAAGCTGCTGGTGCAGAAATAGTTATTACCAATGCTTATATTATTTATAAAAACGATGAACTAAGAGAAAAAGCTTCGCAAGAAGGAGTACATTCTTTAATTAACTTTGATGGTCCTGTTATGACTGATTCTGGTTCTTTTCAGCTTTCTGAATATGGTGATGTTGAGATAAATAATCAGGAAGTAATTGAATTCCAGGAGCTTATTGGTTCTGATATTGGAACTTCACTAGATATTCCTACTCCTCCCCATGTAACCCGATCTCGAGCAGAAAAAGAGTTAGAAATAACTCTGGAACGGGCCAAAGAGTCTTTAAAATATAAAAAAAATATAATGCTTAACTCAGTGGTACAAGGGTCCACATTTCCGGATTTAAGATCCCAATGTGCTGATGAACTAAGTAAAATGGAATTTGAACTGCACCCTATTGGTGCGGTGGTTCCGCTGATGGAAACTTATCAATATAAAGATCTGGTGGATGTGGTAATGGCTTCTGTTACTCATTTACCTGATTCCAGACCACGACATTTAATGGGTGCGGGCCATCCTATGATATTTGCATTGGCCGTGGCTATGGGATGTGATTTGTTTGATTCAGCAGCATATATTTTATATGCTGAAGATGATAGATTTTTAACAGTTAATGGAACTTATAAACTGGAAAATTTAGTGGAAATGCCATGTTCTTGTCCAATTTGCATCGAATACACACCTGATGATTTGAGAAAAATGGATAAAAATGAAAGGAAGGTATTAATTGCTCAACACAACCTTAATGTTAGTTTTGCAGAAATAAGGAGAATAAAACAAGCAATTAATGATGGAAGTTTAATGGAACTGGTTGAAATACGATGCAGAGCCCATCCACGTCTTTTAGACGCGTACCGGCAACTGGGAAAATATGTGGAAGTTATGGAAAAATACGATCCGTCATCCAAAAAATCTGCTTTCTTCTATAGTGGCCCTGAATCTTTAAATAGGGTGGAAATATACAGACACCTTGAAAAATTGAGTAAATTACCTAAAAAAAGTAGATTACTTCTTTTACCAGCCCATAGAAAACCTTATCATAAATATTTATCACAAGAACCTGGGGAATTTTTTAGTGAAGGATCTTCTAAAAAATCGGGTATGGATGATTTACAGATAATGGTAGTAGATGTTCCATTTGGATTGATACCTCTGGAACTGGATGAAGTTTATCCACTAGCTCAAAATGATTCTCCTCGTATAATGGATGATAATGCTCACCATTTTATTCAGGAAATAATTGAAGGAACCTACGATGAATATGATGAAGTTATTATAAGCTCCTATCTTGATCAAAAATTCAACTTGGGTTTATACTCGAATTATACTCTTCCAGAATCTCTTAACATGAAAATTGATGATCAGCAAAAAATAATAGTTGTGGCGGATTATCAGTTTGGTCAGGGGGCTGGAGATGCATTATTTGCTGGCAATTTAGAGATTGTTTACAGTAAAAAAACCGGTAAAATAAGACATATATACTATGGTAAAGAGTTAATTGCCACTATGAGGGCTTCTGATGGTATTTTTGTTCTTAGTAAAGAAGGCGCTCGGCGTCTTCACTCCAGAATGGAATATCCGAAAAATCGGGTAGTGGTTAATGAAGATTCAGAACCATATGCTCGTGAGGGAAAAAGTATATTTGCCAAATTTATTATAGAATGTGATAGCAATATAAGAGCTAATGATGAAGTTTTAATTGTAAATGAAAATGATGATTTACTGGCCTTTGGTAAGTCACTATTAAACAGTACTGAAATAATGGATTTCAAGGTGGGCCAGGCAATTAAAACACGAAAAGGAGGATTATGATGATACCAGGTAAGGGAATGAACCCCAAACAGCTTAAACAAATGCAGAGAAGTATGAAACAGATGGGCATGGACATGAAGGATGTTCGTGGCGTTACTGAAGTTATTATTAAATTCAAAAATAAGGAACTTGTCATCAAAAACCCTAAAGTCAACATAATGGACTTCATGGGACAACAAACATATCAAATAACTGGAAAAGCTAAAGAAAATTCTATAGAAGCGGAATTGATTATACCTGATGAAGACATTGAACTGGTGTCCACTCAAACTGGTGTTAGTAAAGAAGAAGCAAAAAAAGTTCTAACTGAAACTAATGGAGATTTAGCAGAAGCTATTATGAGGTTAGGTTAATGGTTTTAATCGCCCAATTATCTGATCTACATGTGGGTGCAATCAATCATGTGGAAAAAACACTTTTAGATGCCATAGCACAGATAAATGATTTAAATCCGGATTTGGTTGTATTAACAGGAGATTTAACTGAAAATGGATATTATCTTGAGTTTTTACGCGTTTTTGAGTTTTTGGATTTGATTGAAAGTCCTCTGATGGTTTTACCTGGAAACCATGACTCAAGGCATGTAGGTAATGAAACTTTTGAAGAAGTTTTTCATGATAGAAGGGGCATTTTAACCGATGGAACTGATGATTTAAAGGTTATTGGATTGGATAGTAGTGAACCTGATCTTGATTATGGTAAAGTTGGCCGTCCTCAGCAAAGGTGGATGGAAGAGCAACTTTCAGAGATCCAAAAAAATAATCAATACAAAATCATTGCTCTTCACCATCATATCATT
This sequence comes from Methanobacteriaceae archaeon, assembly GCA_030681145.1. GTDB lineage: Archaea > Methanobacteriota > Methanobacteria > Methanobacteriales > Methanobacteriaceae > JAUXXK01. The sequence continues at coordinate 9,329 of JAUXXK010000310.1, forward strand.
CCGGTTCCAAAAACAGGTAGAGAAAGAAATGTTCTGGCCGATGCTGGGGATATTTTAGATTCATTAACTAAAAATAACGTTGATTTAGTTATATCCGGACATAAACATGTTCCGTATGTATGGAAACTAGAAAATACTGTTTTTGCAACTGCTGGAACGGTGTCTTCTCTCAAACTGCGTGGAAAAGATACCAATTCTTTTAACACATATAAGTTAAAAGATGAATTTCTGGAAATTTATTTAAATAGAGTATATGGAAAAAGACATTTAATGGGTAAATATGATAATATATGTTCTCCTTAATTATTCCCTTTCCCTAATTATTTATATATTTTAATTATATAATCTAATATAATATTTTAAATTTAAAATTTAGTGAGTTGTTGAATTTATAGTTAATTATATCTAATCAAAGGTTATTCAGAATATTTATTAGATATCATTATCCATTAAATGTTAAAAGAAGATAATCAAATTGTGGATTACTAATTCGAATATCATTAAAAATTATTCTAATTCAGAATATCTATAATTAATGGCTATAGGTGGTTAATTGAAAGTTATTATAGATGCATCAAACGTGGCCCATTATGGGAAAGGAGCAGATGAAAACCCTCTATTGAAAAATATTTTAAGTTCAATAGAATCTTTAAAGAAATTGGGTTATGAACCAGTAATTATAGCTGATGCATCATTACGCCATGAAATAGATGATAAAGAAGCATTTAATAAATATATTAATGATGGAGAATTCCATCAAGTACCTTCAGGTACCACGGCGGATCATTATATATTGAAGCTGGCTGAAGAGGATGATGCTAAAATATTATCTAATGATGTTTTTCGTGAATACTTTGATGAATTTCAGGATATCAATAGTAGAAGAATACCTTTTACATTGAAAAACGGCGAAATCGATATTGGAACATCTTCTAAACCAAAAAAAATCAAGAATATTCTTCAAAAGATTACAACTGAAACACTTTCTCAATTTGAGAAGAAAAATATGGATTCTTATCGAATTAAAAAAGGAAAAAAAATCAGTGGAATAGCTATTGCAAAAGAGGCTATTGATAGAATCACTAAAAGTAAAAAAGATGGTATTGAACCTAAATTAGAGGGCCTTTTCATGAAGATACCTCTTTTTGAAAAGGTAATGAATATGGTGGAAGATGCTGAAAAAACCAGTGATTTCATAATATTTGTTTTGGTGCATCCTAAGGACTATCGTGATGCAGTAAAATATGCCGGTAATATTGCAGTTACTGTGGGTGATCGTTTAAAATTGGAACATGCTCCACTGGTAGCTGTTCGTAATGATTTATTCACCAGGCCGGGTAGCTTTGAATTAAATATAATTTACTCAGATGAAGTCATAGAAGAATCATTATATAATGTGAACATTACTATAAATGATCACGACTACTCTTTTGTTAAAAAGAACTCCCGGAATATAGCCAGTACTATTGCTGCCAGACTTGGAACTTGGAAGTTTCCTATAGTGTCTGTTAAACCGAGCATGTTAATGGAAAAACCTGGACACTATGAAGTAATATTAGAGAAGGGAGGAAATGATTAATGGCTTCCTATTATATTTTAAGGGCGTTAGCTGGGTTTTTTCTCAAACATAAAGTTCTGAGTATAGGCACCAAATATTACCCCACCAATAACATGGAAAGGGAATATGTGGAAATGATAAATTATACTCAGACCATGCTTTTGGAAATAGAAAAAGCCAACATCACCACAGGTAATATTTTTGAAAACTTGGTTAATGAAGTAGGTAAAGAAAATATTCCGGAGAACAGGCGATTCATAGAAATTAAACCTGCAGAAGACAGAGTTGATGAATATGCTCTTTTAAGTAATATTATCATGGGAAGTGACCGTTACCTCTACGTTGAAGTCTTTAATAAGGGCCGAATAATTCAAGAATTTGCCGATATTATTAAAAAAGAAAATGGTTCTATTGTGGAGCAAAGCTCCGCGGAGATTGTTGCCAAGCTTTTATCTAAAAATGATGCTATAAGGGTAGCTATTGAATTAATTAGGGTAGGTGGAAACAAAGATATAAGTGTAAGGGCTGCAGCAGGTATGACTGGAGCTGCTGCTATTGAAAGATCCATTAATCTTAATAAACAGATAGGTGAAGTTTCTGGAGTAGGATTCACTAAATTAGGCGGTGAATTTGCCGTAGTATTTCCCTCCAAATTTTCCAAGCTAAAAGGTGAACCGGCAGTATATGATAACTACCTGTTTGTTGACGTTATTAACTCCACTAAATTCATTGAGGAAAATGGTAGAGATCATCTGGTAGAAATAATGAATGATATCAAAGGATTCATTCAAAAAGAATGCAAAGGAAAGATAGAAGGCTACCGGGAGGGTGGAGACGATCTTATTGCTAATTTACCTACTAAAGATCTGGCATTAAAAGCAGGTATAGATTCTGCATGGCACGCCCTTAATAACGGTGCTAAAATAAGGGTAGGGATAGGTAAAAGTAGAAGAGAAGCTGGTGAAAGGGCTCAAATGGCTGATGATATAAACTTCTGGAATCCAAGTTCACTAATTATCTTTGACTTAGCAGATGGTATTTATGGCTATTTTATCCCCTCTGAGTTCGCCAGATCTATAATGGATTTTGCGGTTCATAAAAAAACCAAAGCCTTTTTAATTTTTGTGATGGTATTTATTGCCACATTTGTAGGTTGGAATATTGGATACTGGCAATTTGGATTGGTGGCAATTTTCCTTGCAGTACTCTACGCTATCACAACTTAAAGGTAACCTTTTTAAAGGTGTAATTATAAAATAGTTAAGGTGGAGGTAGTATGAGGCCTGAGACTGAAGGAAAAATTATTGTTGCATTAATCATTTCCCTGATTGCATTTGGTTGTGGCTCTGGAGTGGGCATAGTGATAGGTATATCTCAAAATGATACCGATTCTCCTTTTTCAATTAATTATACTCAACCAGAAGACTTTCAACTTCCCACAGTAACAACTAAATCACCAGATATTTCCAGCACACCCTCAACATCTGATTCACAAAATAGTGATTCTGAAGAGGTTTATGTATCTAAATCAAATAATAGGCGCTCTGATAATAATAATGAGAGTACTTATGTAGATAATGGAAATAGAAGTGGAAATGAGGATTAATCTAATTTCAATTAATAATAGTTTTAAGATATTTAATTTGATATAAACATTTTAAAACTATTAATTATTAATTAATGTAAAGATTTATGCACCAAGTATGTTGTGTATGTATTAATTAGACAATCATTATCACAATATTAATTTTAATTATTTGACTTTTTTTATATTAAATATTGAGTGATTATCATGAAAATTATAGATGGTGGGGTATGTTCTGTTGAAGGAGTACTGGCTTCTGGATCCCGAAATGGTAAATATGGTGTTGGAATAATATTCAATGAAAATAGTACTGCTGCAGCCGTTTTCACATCAAATAAAGTTGTAGCAGCTCCAATAATTTTCTCCAAAAAATCTATAGAAAATGGGAGTATTAGTGCTATAGTGACCAATAGTGGGAATGCAAATTGTTTTACCGGTGAAAAAGGCCTGCAAGATTCTTTTTTAATGGCAAAAATGGTTTCAGAATATTTAAAAATAGATTCGGATGAAGTAGTTGTGGGTTCTACAGGGGTAATTGGCCGTGAAATGCCTATAAATATTATAATCTCCTTAATTGAAAATGCCTTAAAAACTCTAGAAAACTCATCTGATGGATCAAAACGGGCTGCTGAAGCCATAATGACAACTGATACTTATTCTAAAGAATTTGCAGTAAAAACTACACTTAAAAACGGCAATATAGTAAAAATTGGAGGTATTACTAAGGGTTCAGGGATGATAGCCCCTAATATGGGTACTATGCTTGCTTATATTACAACGGATGTGGATGCATCTCCTGAAGAATTACAAAAATCACTTAAAGAAGCAGTTGATCAGAGTTTTAATATGCTTGTGGTTGATGGTGATGAAAGTACCAATGATATGGTAGTTATCATGGCCAATGGTCGTTCTGGCAAAATAGATGAAAATTTTCAGGAGGCATTGAATTTTCTCTGCCGTGAATTAGCCAAGATGATGGCTAAAGATGGTGAAGGGGCAACTAAATTGATAGAAGTAGAGATTAAAAATGCCCAATCCGCAAAAGATGCTCAATTGGCTGCAAAGGCAGTTGTCAAATCGCCCTTAGTAAAAACTGCTATTTTTGGTGGCGATCCTAATTGGGGTAGAATTGTGGCTGCAGTGGGATATTCTGGAGCAAATATTAATGAGAAAATTATAAGTGTTTCCTTGAAAGCTCTGGATGAAGATCATCCATCAAAAACAGAAGTAAAAATTGTGGATAAAGGATCTGTAAAGGCCTATGAGAATACAAAAGAACTATCTGACGCTGAATCTATAATGAAAAATAAAGATATTAAAATCACGGTGGATATTGGATTGGGTAGCAGCACAGCCACAGCTTATGGGTGTGATTTAAGTTATGATTATGTTAAAATTAATGCAGAATACACTACTTAAATTAGTAATGCAATAAAATAATTAAATTTGATATGATTGTATTTATTATTAATATTTATAGATATTTTAGAAGGGATGCAAATGAAAACAGTGAATATATTAGTGGAGGCTCTTCCTTATATTAAAAAATTCCACAAAAAAAAGATTTTGATTAAATATGGTGGTCATGCAATGATCGATGAAAGTGCCATGGAGTCTACTGCCCGTGACACGGTTCTTTTAAAATATGTTGGTATGGAACCTGTGGTGGTACATGGTGGAGGGCCTGAAATATCCAGATCAATGAATAAACTTGGTAAAGAACCTCAATTTATCGAAGGGCTCCGTATAACTGATGAAGAAACCATGGAAATAGTAAAAATGGTGCTTGTGGGAAAAATAAACACAAATATAGTCTCTAATATTTGCTTACACGGTGGAAAAGCTGTCGGGTTATCTGGAAAAGATAGTGAATTTATAAAAGCCCGAAAAAAAGCCCTTCATGTGCTTAAAAATTCTCAGACTGGTGAAGAACAACATGTTGATCTGGGGTTGGTGGGGGAAATCGATTCATTAAATCCTGAAATAATTGAAATGCTTACCACCAATAATTATATTCCTATTATATCTCCTATTGGCGTGGATAATACGGGTAACTCTTTGAATTTAAATGCAGATACTGTTGCTGGTGAAATTTCTTCTAAAATTAATGCTGAAAAGTTAATTGTATTAACTGATGTTCCAGGAATTCTTGAAGACCCTAATGATCCGGAAACACTTATTAAAAAGGTTAGGATTGGGGAAATTGATGAACTGGTGAGAAGTGGTATAATCACCGATGGGATGCTGCCCAAAACAATGACATGTGTTAAGGCCATAAATGACGGAGTATCATCAGCTCACATTATTGATGGTCGAATAGAGCATTCCTTGCTACTAGAAATTTTCACGAAAAAGGGTATAGGAACCATGATAACGAAATAGTTTTTCATAGCATATACTTAAATTTTTCTTAAATCGTATTACTTTTTTTTATGAAATTATAAAAAATAAATATAAAATTAATTTATCTTGAGTTTTGAACAAATTGCCTTGGCCATTTCCATAGTTTTTGACTTTCCTCCAAGATCTGGAGTTAAAAATTTACCCTCTCTCAAAACTTTAATTAATGCCTGTTCTATTTTAAGGGCATTATCTAAATCTCCCATATTTTCCAGCATCATTACAGTGGACAGTATCATGGCGGCAGGATTAGCAATTCCTTTTCCTGCAATATTTGGAGCAGAACCATGAACTGGTTCAAAAAGTCCATTATCAATCCCTATATTAGCTGACGGAGTCATTCCAAGACCACCAACCAAACCTGCACCCTCATCAGATAATATGTCACCAAAAAGATTAGTGGTGACAATTACATCGAATATTTGTGGTTTGGTTATCATAAACATGGCTGTGGCATCCACGTAATAATCATTGGATTCAATATCCTGATTAATTTGAGCTGTCTGGTAAAAAATGTCTTTAAACAAGCCATCGGTTTTTTTAAGAACATTGGCCTTATGCACGGCAGTAACTTTATTTCGATGATTTTTTAGAGCATAATCAAATGCAAATTCACATATTCTCCTGGAAGCCTTTTTAGTAATTAATCTAATAGCTACAGCACCTTTTGAATTATATTCCTCCAATCCTGAGTACAATCCTTCTGAATTTTCACGTATTATTACAAAATCCAGTCCTTCGTATAATGATTTAATTCCCGGAAGAGATTTAATTGGTCTTACATTAGCATAAAGATCCAATTCCTTTCTAAGAGTAATAATAGCACTTTTTTGACCTTCAACTGTAGTCACAGCGCCAAATAATGTCGAATCTACCTTTTTTGCTATTTTAATTGTTTTTTTGGGGATTGTGCTCCCATGTTTGTTATAACATTCATTTCCTGCTTCTGCATGTATATATTCAAAATTTAAATTAAGTGAATCTAAAACTAAAAGAGCAGCTTCCATGACTTCTTTTCCAATTCCATCTCCTTCTATTATAGCAATTTTTTTCCCCATAAAAACACCAGTATCTAAAAATACTTAAAATATGATTTATTTAAAGTTATTCTACAAATTATATATATTTTATAAACATATAATAAATTATATAACAAAAATTGGGGAACTAATTTGAACTTAGGTTGCTTGAATATAACTAATATTTACTTGAAGTAATTCAAAATTTCCTGATTTTTATATTTTATTACACAATTAATCCATATTAATGATTCTGAGGAGATAATAGGATGAAATTAATTAATTCTCTGGGAATTATGGAAACATTTAAAGTTAAAAAATCTCTCAAATATTATCAAAAAAAATTAACAAAAATAAGAAAATCTGAAGCTCAGACATTTATTGACATTGGAATGGTTTATTTAGAAGAAAATCAGGTGGATAATGCTTTAAAATATTACAGAAAAGCTAAACTAATTTATAATAATATTAATGATGATAAAGGAACTGCATTTACTTATGATATTATAGGCGATGCTTATTTAACTGAAAGAAATTTTCAAAAAGCTATAATGTCTTATCAGGAATCTTTTAAAATTTATGGATCAATGAGATCTTCTGAAAAAAATAAAATATTTGATAAAATTAAGAAAGCTGAAATGGCCAGTATGGCTACAGATATAGTTAAAAATAAACAAAAAAATGCATATTAAACCTTATTATTCTCGAAAAAAGCAGATAATTAGTTATAACATTATATTTATTAAAAGAATTATTAAGAGATGATTATATGAACAATATTTTTTTAGTTCTGGGGTTCATGGATGTCTTTAAAGGTGGTAAAAAAGGATCACTTAAATATTATGAGAAGAAATTACATGAATTTCAGGAACAGGAAGCTGAAGTACTGATTGATATGGGTGTTATTTATTTGGAGAATGACGACATTCATAACGCTCTTAAATGTTTTAAAGATGCTTTAGACCATTATTTTAAAGTTGATTATCCTGAAGGTGAAGCTTATGCATATGATCTTATAGGGGATTCTTATTTAATCCTTAGAAATGGGAATATGGCATTGAAAAATTATGAAAAATCTTTTGAAACATATTCCCTGATGGGATCTTCATTATCTGATGAAATGGAAGAAAAGATTGAGGACGTAAAAAAAATTATGGGGTCCACTGATTTTATTTCCTGTGACTTGGACGATGAACAGGAAAAAACGTTACTGGAAATGGACTATTTTGATGAAACTACATTAGCTGAATTTTGTCAATCTTCTAAAGTAGATGAATCCAAATCTGATTCAATCGAGATGGAAACAGTCTTAAAAAAACTGGATGATTGTTTAGAGTTAATTGAAAATTTTGATGATTATCGAATATATAATGATTCAAGAAGTATAGACTACCTCAATGAAGCATTATACACCGCAAAAGCCATAGAAGATTTTAAAGGTCAAGGAACTTTAAATTTAATCATAGGAAATAATTATTTACATGATAATGACATTCCAAACTCTTTGAACCATTTTAATAATGCCAATAAATCTTTTAGACAATCTAAAAACTTCATAGGTGAGTCTATTTCACTTTTATTTATGGGAGTTGTATTTTTTGTTCTTAATGAAAAAGAACAGATGTATGATGTATTTAAAAACTCTCTCAATATAATTCGCGAAAAGGGATATCAAAATGAGGAAGAGCTTGCTTTAAATATTATTGAAATGCTTTCCACTTAATAATCCAAATAAATCATAAACTAATTTTTAAAAATTTAGTTTTTTAATTCAAATTTTAAATTAATTTATAAAAATAGAAAAATCTTATTATAAAAAGGTTCATATTATTATATAACTTTAATTATCGAGGTGAAGAAATGGAAAAAAGAGAAAATGTGGCCCGACTCATTGAATCTTTACAGGAAGAAGATGAAATGGTTAGAGTACAGGCTATGGAGCTCTTAGGAGAAATTGGCGATTTTGCAGTTGACCCTCTTATTGATGCCCTATCAAGTCCTAATAAATATGTACGTAGAGGATCTGCCAAAGTTTTAGGAGATATTGGTGATTCTAAAGCCATCGGACCATTAATTGATACTTTATCTGATGATAATAAATGGGTTAGAAGAGACGTTTCTTCTGCTCTGTCACGTATGGGTACAGAGGCTGCTGAACCTTTGATTAACATTCTTTCTGATGAAGATTGGAAAGTTAGAGGGGCCGCGGCTTGGGCTTTAGGGAATATAAAGGATTCTCGTGCAATTGATCCTTTAATTAAAGTTCTAAATGATGAAAATGGATTTGTAAGGGGTGGAGCAACATGGGCCCTAAGTAATATTGGCGGTGAAAAAGCTCAAGATGCCTTAAAAGAAGTATCTAAAGGTAATGGATCATATACTAAAAAAGTAGCTTCTAATTATCTCAATAAAGATGATTAAATAAGTTTTACTTATTTATATTATTTTTATTTGGATTAGGTAGTGGATGATTTTCAGTGATTAATAGTAATTTTAATAAAAATTAATATAATCGTCAAGACAATAATTCTGATTATATATTATTATAATCTAAAAAATTTTCTTAATGATTTTTTTTAATTTCAATAAATGTAATAATGCTCGTCATTATTTCAACAATCTATTAAAATTACATGATTTATTCTTAAAACTTATAAATAGGTGTTTAATTGAAAGTAAGTGTAATTGGAGCATCAGGAAATGTAGGTAGTTCTGCTGCTTTTTGTCTGGCAGAAGAACATTCTTTGAGAGAACTGTTACTAGTATCTCGAGAAAAAAGTTTACGGTGTATTGAAGGCGAAGCTATGGATATGTATGATGCTTTAGCAGCTAAAGACGTACACGTTGATATAAAATCCACATGTAACTTGGAAGATCTTGCGGGTTCTGATATCGTTGTTTTATCTTCTGGAATATCTCGTGATGAGGGTATGAGTCGGATGGATTTAGCGGTTCCCAATGCTAAAATAGTAGCAAAATATGCCAAAGAAGTGGCCCGATATGCTCCAGAATCCATTTTGTTGGTGATTAGTAATCCTGTGGATGTAATGACTTATGTTGCATTAAAAGCTTCAGGCATGGAAAAAAATCGTGTTTTTGGATTAGGCAATCACTTGGATTCTTTGCGACTAAAAACATTTATTGCCAGGCATTTTAATATTAATGTCAGTGAGATTAGATCAAGGGTTATTGGTGAACATGGTGAGAACATGGTTCCTTTGCTCAGCTCAACTTCCATTGGAGGGATTTTACTAAAATATTTTTCTAATTATAAAGATTTTGATATGGAATATGTGGTGGAAAAAGTTAAACGTGCCGGTACTGAGGTAATAAGTCGAAAAGGGGCTACTGAGTATGGACCTGCGTATGCTATATCCAACATTGTAACCACCATTTTAAATGATGAAAAAAAAATATTAACTGTAAGTGCTTACCTTGAAGGTGAAATTGAGGGAATTGAAGGAGTTTGCCTGGGTGTGCCTACTAAACTGGGTGAAAATGGTATTGAAGAAATTATTTCCATAAAAATGAGTGATTATGAAAAAAAATCATTTATTAAGGCTGCAGAGGTAGTTAAAAAGTTAA
>JAUXXK010000315.1 GCA_030681145.1 Methanobacteriaceae archaeon
AAAAAACCTAAAAAATATTCTTTTTAAATAAACTAAGCCTTTAAAAAAAAACCTGAAGCTTAAATAAACTCAAGAAAAAGAATTAGATGCTGAGAAATTAATCTCACCAGTAATATTTTCATTTATTTGTAGGCCGCAACAACTTTCAAACCAGGTTTACGTTTAGTTGCGTTATAAATTGGATTATATCCACGGCTTCGGTAGCTGTAGTCAGTCCATTTACCATATTTATAAATCTGCACTGATCGATGTCTGGAAGACATACGGGTTCTGTACTGGACTATCCTATTTTTAACACCTTTCTTTTTTAATTTTTTGTGAATGTGGTTACTCATGGCCCAACAATCACCAATTTTACTGTATCGGTATTTACCATTTACTTTTACAGGATTATCAACTTTAGCTTTATTATTTGAATCTTTAATTTCAACTTTATTTGAATCGTGTGTATTAAATGCTACTGATGCAGGAAGTATCCCTGCAATGATGCTGAATGCAAAAAGCACAGCAAAAATTTTACTTCGCTTAATTCTATCGCCTCCATTCTAAAAAATGTCTTTCTGTAGACATCTCTAGAAAGACAGACTTATGTTTACATCACTTATAAAGGTTATGGTGAAAAATTATAAATAAGGCGTATTTAGGGACTATTTTAGTGATTAAGACTCTCTTAGAAGAGATTGATGAAGGCATGTAGAGATGTTATCTAAAATAGCCTATTTTCAAGAGTAAGGCACTAAACATGACTTATTTTAATATAATAACCCCGATTAAAACTAATTCTATATATGGTGAGAAGATGCCCTTTAATAAAAAGATTATTTAAACCTTTTTTAATTAAATTAAGAACCAAAAATAGTTAAAAAAGTAATATGATAGCCATTTATACTTTGATACCGATAAGGCATTTTAAGGACTTTTTTAAAAAAATATTCGATTTTTGGCCTTTTTGACTAAAAATTATTAAAAAAAATATAAATTTATGAATATTTGTGACTGGATTTTAAAATGTCAAAGTTTATATATAATCAAATCCAATTTCGAAAATAAGTATCATATTATTATAAATTAAATATGCTTGAAAATTATTTTTTATTTATCTAAAATAGTCCCTTGGGGTAGTGGCAATCCTGTGAGGTTCTGGTCCTTTCGACGGCGGTTCGACTCCGCCAGGGACTATAAAATATTTAACCTTAACAAAACAACAATTTTTAATTAACCAAATAGAAATTTTTAATAATTTTTTTAATAAAATATACTATTTTTGGCCTTTTTGACTAAAAATTATTTAAAAAAAAATATTAATTTATGAACATTATAATTTTTTAAAAAGAAAGTGAGTATTCATATTATTATATGAATTATTCCTCAGACTTCTTATTCTATCACTAAATTAGAAGTACCCTCTTTTTTTTCTACTTTGATAATATTTTCCGCAGCTTCTTCAAGATCAGCATCGTGGGTTACGATAATCATCTGGGGAATAATGGACATCCTCTTTAAGATGTCAATTAGTTCCTGGCGTCGGTAGGTATCAAGATGTATGGTCGGTTCATCTAGCATTATAAGCTCAAGATTGCCACTGGAAAGTGCTTTGGTAATACCTAACCTTAATGCTAATGCTACGGCTATTCGTTCTCCTCCACTAATCATATTTAATGTAGTCTTTCCGACCGGACCATATACCTCTATGTTGTAATCTTCATCAAGGGAGATATCTGAATACTCAAAGTTGAACTTATCAAAAAATTCTCGGGTGTTCTGTTCAATCAATGGACGAGACATGTTTCTCAGATCCTTCTGAATTCCGTCTTTACCATACAGATTACGGAAGTGGTCGAGTAATTTAATAAAATCATTAAGAGAGATAAGTTCCGCCTCATATTTTTTGTATAATTCCAGTTCTTCCACAATTTTAGTGATACTTTCATTTAATGCCTGAAGATTTCCATCGAGTTTTTGTTGATGACCATTTTTCTCAATGAATTTCTGGTTAGTATCTTCATATGATTCAATGAGTTTTTTATGAATCTCTGAATCATATCGTATCTCATCTAAAGACTTATTTAGTATATCAATGCTTTCTTTGGTTTCTTTAATCTCTGATATTATATTGATGATTTTTTCTTGAATGGATTCTTTTTTATCCACAGAACCTTTCATCTGTTGATACTTATCGTTGAGAGTATTTATTCGACTTATTTCCCCACCTATAACTTCTTTATCCGCAGTTTTTAGGCGTGATAGGGTTTTTAAACGAGAAATTTCATCATTTATAGAACTTATATTGGCCAGTAAAGTAGTTAAAGAATTTTGGTACTTATCAAAATCACCAGCAGATTCCAATGCTCCTTGACTCTGGACATATTGACTATAACCTTTATTAATTTCCTCAATCCGACTTTTCTTTGATTTTAAACTAGAATCTAGTTCTTCAAGTTTAGAAACATTGTAATTTAATGTCTCAATTTGGGATTCAGTTTCCATCAGTTCTTTAATATTCTGATCCAATGAATTAGATTTGTGTTTTAGAACGTCAATATTAATGCCATTAATCAACTTTAAACGGGATTCTAGTTCTATTTTTTGAGATTCTAATTCTTCTAAAGAAGACTGATATTTTTCTATAGATTCTTTATTGAACTTCATCTCGCCTAGATACTCGCCCAATAGTTCATTCTTCTTGTTATTATCAATATCTGATTTACAGACCGGACACCTGCCTTCCACAGTTTTAAGTTGGTGGAGTGGTTTGGTTATACTCCTGTTAAGTCCATCTAGATTAGATATTTTATTTCTTGTATCCTCTATTTCAGTGTTTAAAGAATTTATCTTGATTTCTGCGGCATTTTTAACCTTTGTCAATTGTTTATCAATATCTTCCCATTTATCTAATTCAGAACCCAGGGCAGAGTTTGCATCTTTAAATCCAGAATTAATTTCCATCTTTAGATTGTTTATGGTATCTTGGAGTTTAGATCTGGTTTTTTGATTGTTTGCCAATAATTCATGTGCCCCTGCAAACTCAGATCTTTGTTTATCAATATCTTCGATCTTTTTTTGAATAACAGAATATTCATCATAATAGGGCTGGTTGTCTGATAAAATTTTTTGATATTTTTCAATCTTTTTTATAGATTCTTCAATATCTATTTTTTCTCTTTCCAGAGTATTTAATTCAGATAAAGAATCTTTAAGCTTATTTAAATCAGGAAGAAGTTGAATTTCGGGTTCAATTTCCATCATTTCTTTTTCATTTTTTTCTATGATTTTAAGCTCATCTGAGAGTTCTTTTTCACGGAAAACATGACTATCACAGTTAGCCTTCTGATTTTCAATTTTTATTTGAAGTTTTTCAAATTCTGTTTTTTTCTCGCCCATGACTTCTTGTTCTTTTTTAGTTTTCTCACGTTCCACCATTATTTCTTTGATTTGACTCTGAATTTCAAGTATCTCGGTATCCATTGCAGATTTTTGATTATTTTTTTCTACTAATTCCTTATTCAAATCGCCCATACCCTCAATAAGACCCTTATATTTTTCTTTTGTTATCTTGTAATCAGTTATAACTAGGGGCATGTTTTTCCAGGCCTTTTCCAATGATTCTATTCCTAATAGTTTTCCAATCAACTGTTTTTTGTCGGATGGTTTTTTATCTATTAGGTCCGCTATTTCACCCTGGCGTACATATACTGCATTTAAAAAGAGATCACTATCCATTTCCAGGAGGTTTTCTATTTCATAGCTCACTTGTTTATCACCAGTTACTATGGTTTGAAATGATCCACCCTCCTTTATCCGTAGTTCGGCCCGGGATGTGGTTTTTCCTTTTTCCCTTAAAACCCGATAGGTTCTGCCATTGGCAATAAACTCCAATTCAACTTTCATTTTATTCTGGCCTGCCCTTACCAAGTTCTCCAACTTACCTCCAGAGTGTTGTTTAAAAAGGGAGAAGCTCACTGCTTCCAATATGCTTGATTTACCTGCTCCATTTTCACCCATGATAATGGAAATTCCTGTGTTAAACTCTACTTGTGTTTTGGAGTAGGATTTGAAGTTTTCCAGACGAAGATTTTTAATGATCATAGTATTCCCCGTAGAATTTTTTAGTTATTTCCTCTGCATTATCTGTTTTTCCCTCAGACATCTCATTTAAAAGAGATAGTCCTAGTTCAGTGATTTTAGGATCTTCAAATTCATTTAAACGTTCCACCAATAATTTGCGCGGGTTGATGGCCCCGGCATCTTTTAACATCTCCTCTGCTTCCTGGAGTGATTGAGACTTAAAGTTAGGCCTTATACTTAGACATATGTCAGAAAAGGCATTGTTTAGTTCTTCAAATACCTCTGATCGGTTGAAGTTACCGCCTTCCACCGTTAAATTAAGAAGAGGTTTTTGTTTAAGAGTGGAAATATAATTTTTTAATTTTTCAATCTCAATTTGGATTTCTGGGTAATATATATTCTCCCTGATAAATTCCCGACCCATTTCCATGTTAATGGGTTCAATTTCAGGTTCATCGCCACCCATATCCACCATGTAAAATCCTTTACCCTTGGCCTTGTAGCTGGCCAACTCATCAGATTTCCATATCTCTGTGGAACCAGGGTAGACCAGTTTACCTTCACCAAAATCGTCTGTGATTCTGGTATGGATATGGCCCATTGCATAGTAATGGAATGATTCCGGTATATCTGCAAGTTCCAGTTCGTATTCAAATGGGAGATATTTATCAATACCTTGGTGTAAGACCAGTACCCGTTTATCATACTTTTTAGAGATTTGGTCCAATTCTTTAAGAGTTTCACTGAGGTAAGTGGATTGATGTTTAGAAACATGAGGAGTCCCCCCAATAAAGATATCATCCTTTATAAAATAGGGGTTATTGGGGCTGATTACCTTTAATCCCAGTTCCCTGAACAACACGTGGGGAGGAATTGCATTTTTACGCATTATAATATCATGGTTTCCCGCAATAGCAAAAACTGGTATATCTGCTTCTTTAAGTGCTAGAAGCCCTTGTTGGACTTTTAAAAGGGCTGTGGTTGGTGGTCGTGAAAACTCGAAAAGGTCCCCGGAGTGAATTACAAAATCCGGTCTTTCTTCAATTATTTTATCAATAATATTATTAAAAACGTTGTAAAAATCTGTTTCACGATCAAAAAGTCCGTACTGCCTGTAACCAAGATGTGTATCTGCTAAATGTGCAAATTTCACTAGTAATCCCCTCCCATATTAATTACATCATTTTTTTCCTTCTCATATTTTTTCTGTTTATCTTCCTTGTGGTTTTTCCAGAGGTCAATTACTTCTAGGTCTTGACCAAATTCTTTATTTTTGTGTTCCTCTATTTTAACCAAAGCAGGTATTCTGCTCATCAAACCCAATACCACTGCTTCACCAATATTAAGGGATGGTAACTGTTTAACCAGATCTTCACTAAGGCTCTCACTGGCAGTTTGCACATGTCTCTGGTCCTGTGGTTCCACTAATCTCAATATGATCATGTTATTGGCCTGAGATAATGAGTCAGGGTCAATTGATTTAGGGCTCTGGCTCACCATACACAGTCCAAGACCAAATTTACGTCCTTCCCGGGCAATCCGACTAATCCATAGTTTGGAATCTGTGGGTCTGTTTTTAGGGGCCAGTATATGGGCCTCCTCTAATACAAAGAAAACTGGGTGGGTTAAAGGTAAATCATCATTTTTCTCTTTTAACCATTTTTTGTTGTTTTGTAGTGCATTTCTTAAAATATGGCTAACAATAACCTCTGCTGCAGCTTCATCCACAGATCCCAGATCAACCAGATTTGCTTTTCCCAGTTCAAGTTTGCTCAAGATATTCCCTGCACTGGAGTTTATGATGGAACTATATCGCCTCTCCAGATCTCCCATCTTATTTATAACATCAACGATTTGTTTGGTTCCTTCCACGTCTTGGCCACGGAAGAGTAATTTTCCACTTTCCCATCCTTCCAAGTATTCCTTCATAATCCGAATAAAACCCCGGTTCTTTTCATCTCCGTTCTGAATTTCAGCACGGGCCATTTTATAAGCCTCCCAGAAGTATCGCTCCTGTAAAAAGGCCCCCTTACTTATCCTTGCCAAGCGTTTTATCTCTGAAAATGACATATACAGTGGATTTATTTCTGGTTTTATGAGCTTGGATTGGCCGTGTTTGAAATTAATATTGTACTCTGAGTGCATATCAAAGATTACCACACATCCATTATATTCCAATATGCCATCAACCACAATGGCCACGGTATTGGATTTACCTGCCCCGGTCATGGCCAGTATTGCCAGGTGGCGTGAAAACATCTTTTCCAGGTCCACTTTAACCTCTACATTTTCCTGGCTAATGAGTGTTCCCAAACTTAAGCTGTTTTTTTTCTGGAATATCTTCTGTAAATCATCTTGGGAGGCGGGAATGATTTCAGTTCCAGGAGGGGCTGGTGTTCTGGGTATTCTCAGGTTATTTTTAATATCTCCTAAAATTCTAACTGTTCCCCTGATATAATGGTCGTCTCCTTCGATTTCTTTGATTTTTTCTATGGTTTTAGGGTCAAATATATCGTCGTTGATTGATACACTACCCCTTACCATGGATTCTATCATTCCCAGAACATTTTTTCCATCATATTTTAGTGAAACATACTCTCCCACCTGAGGCATCTCTTTGGATATAAAACTGACTTCCACCAGTGAAGTCTCTCCAATGCATCTTCCAATGATGTTACTCATAACATTTCCCTCCCGTCTTTTTCAATAAATCCCATTATTCTCATAAGCCGTATCATATCAATTTTTTTGATAACCACATCATTGTGGGCTTTTTTCAGTAGATAAGGATAACCTTCCACACATGTTGATTTTATAATACTTAATAATTCTTTAATTTCATTTTCATCTGCACGGTATGGTAGTTCGAATTTCAGTAAGTTTTTATTATCCTCCAATCTGGCGTAGAATATGGTGAAGGTTAAACTTCTAAAAAAGTCGTTTTCTACTGGAAAATCTCTTTTAACTTCTCCCGCAACATCCATGGGTACTGGAATTGGCTTAGAATATCCCTGTTTACGGTGATTTCTGTCAAATAATGCCATGTCTGGAACTTCAAAGTTAAAGTAATCATCCCTAGTTGAAGTTTTGGAGATTCCCACTATCTTTTTACCATTTTTTAAAAGTTTACTGATAACTAGAAGATTTTCAAGGTTTTCCAAGTAAATAGTGGCCTCGGTTTTGTTTCTAAATGATTTTGAAATTTCATTTTCAAAACGGGGTGATGATATTTCAACATCTCCGGAATCCAGCTCATTTTTTAATCGACCCATATAAAGTGATTTTATTTTATCTTTGAGATTGTTATCTAATTCCCTGTCTATAGGTATGGGTCTTATGAGGTTTCCCAATATTGATCCATCAAATAAATAATAGTCGGGATTATGGAGTTTTAATGATTTAAGAGCACTTTTTAGTTCATATATGCTCATGTAGTTTCTCAGACGATCCTCCACAAATCTATGGTGGGGCATGATGTCCATCTGGGAACTTTCTATTTTTTCCAGTTTAGTATCATAAATTAGAGTCTCAGCACTGATGGCATAAAAAACAAAGCTTAAAAACTTCTTTTTATTTATGCTACCATCACCTGCTGAAATTGTTGTTTCCTGTTTACTTTCCTCAAATGAATAATTAACCCAATATTTATCAGTATCAGGGCCACTGGCATAAAAGTCTTCCAGTTTATTCCGTATTTCTTCCTTTTTTGCAAGGGCTAATTCCAGTAACGATTCTAGCATGAGGGCACCTATCTGCATATTATATCATTTTAATGTATATAATTAGTTACCTCACATATATATAGTTTACATATACAGTTGAATGTAAAAATTAGAAATAAGTGTATTTTAATTAATCACTAAATCTGATTAAAAAAAAAGAATGAGTTATATTCATCAAATAAAAATAAAGGCCAGTATATTATAAGAAAAAGAAAAAAATTAGGAAGATTCTTCTTCCTTTTCAATGATAACTGCAGTACCATAAGCTAGTATCTCTTGCATTATATTAGAAATCTGGTCAGAATCGAATCGGCTACTAATAATGGCATTGGCCCCCATACTGCGGGCGTGAGCAATCATTCTTTCCAGAGCCTGGTTACGGGAATCTTCCATCATAGTTACATATTCTTTGATTTCACCACCAAAAACAGATCTAACACCCGCTCCAATCTGGCCGCCTACTCCTCGGCTTCTAACAGTCAATCCATAAACAAAACCACGGGTTTCTAGTACTTTATATCCGGGGACAAAATTGGAAGTTACTACCACAATCTCCTCATTAAAGGTAGCTGTGTTTAATGGTATATCCACCATGTCAATTACTTCGGCAGGTTCTTCTTCCGGGAAATCTTCAGGTAAATCTTCTATTTCTTCTTCAATTTCCTCATCAGGTACTGGATATTCTTCCAGTTTAGATCCGCAGTCAGGGCAGAAGTTGGTATCGTTGGAATAATCAACATCACATGTTTCGCAGTGTTTGAGTATTTCGCCTGGTTCGGCTGCTGGGGTTTCTTCACGCATTTCCTCGATAAAAGATTTTTCCTCTACCGGAGGCATTTCTGGTACAGGTTCCTTTTTTGGTTCTCTCATTGGTGGTGCTTTGGGCTTAGGCATACCCGACCTGGAAACTCTTGGAGGATTAGTTGTTGGAGTTTTACCAGCCGTCGTACTTTTCTTTGGCCTTTGACCTTCAATTTTGGCCTTTTTTCTCTCTTCAAGTTTCCTTCTAATTTCTTCACTAGTAACCATGAACATCAACTCCCAAGATTTTTCTGTAAGATTTTTCTGTATATACATATCTATGCGGGATATATTATTTATTTATTTTTAGAACCGATAATCATGTTTAATGTCAATTTAAAAAATAAAAAATAATCAGTTTAAATAAAAAATGAAAATTAAATCTACAGACCAAATATGAAAAAAACAGATACTATTAAATTTTTTATAGAAAAATCTAAATTCCTTAAAATCATAATATATTATAAAGCATTTAAAAAACAAGGAAATTATAATTAAATGTAATTATTGAAGAGGTTTTACATGTATAAACCGGCCTTAATTTCAGTTTTACTAGTAGCAGGATTATTAATATTTTTTAGTGCAGACTATTTTTTAAATCCCGAAGTGGACACCCTGGATGCGGTACAAGTCAAGAATTATCAGGGACAAAAATTATCATCCATTAATGACTTTCGCGAAAATTCAATTAAAGGACCTCAAAATATAAATATCAACAATTACAGCCTTCAGATAACTGGAAAAGTTGAAAAACCTCAAAATTTTACATATAATTCTATTATTAAAAACTATAAAAACTACCAGAAAGTGGTTACCTTGGACTGTGTGGAGGGCTGGTCTGCCACCATACTATGGCGTGGAGTTTTAGTAAGTGACCTAATAAATGAAGCTAAGCCATTAGAAGATGGAAAAGTGGTAATATTCTACGCGGTTGATGGTTACAGCACCTCTTTTCCCATAGAATATCTAATTGATAATAAGATTTTAATGGCCTATCAAATGAACAATGTAACCATGCCCCCAGAGCGAGGATTCCCATTCCAACTGGTGGCTGAGAGTAAATGGGGTTATAAATGGATTAAATGGATTACTAAAATAGAAGTTTCAAATAATACTGATTATGAGGGTTATTGGGAAAGTAGGGGCTATTCCAACTCTGGTAATTTGAATGAAAGTTTTATTAAATGATAATGTGATAAAAAGATTGATTCATTAAATGATATTAGGATAAATTAATTATTAATTAAAAAAAGGGATAATATGGTAAATGGATACCTTTTAAACTATTTTAAGCTGAAAAAATATGTTTCTTATTTATTATACGTTTTTATGATTGTGGTTATCATCAGTGGCCTTGGAATAAACTACCACCGTACCATGGAATATATTACCATGGGTATTCTAAGTAAAAGTCTCTCCTTCAATATTCATGTGTGGGTTTTCGCACCCCTGGTAATTCTTCTGGTTTTACACACCACACTGCCGGCTTTAAAAAACTATTTTTTGGGAAAATAGAATTAGTTCACTTTAATAAAGATAAATGTTTAATAATCATTGTTGAGCATTTTTAATTGATAACTTACTTACTTTAAAACTGTACTTAATAAATCATTTTTTTAGCATTTTTAATAGATAAATCACTTACTTTAAAAACCTTTAATTATTAAATATCTTATTATTACTTATTTTTTGGATAAAACCTTTAAAATATCCTTAAAGTCCATAGTGTTCAATATATCTTCACGACGGGCCCAGCCCCTCCGTGCAGTGGCCACCCCTAGCTGCATATTTTTCATCTCATTGATATGGTGAGCATCAGAATTAACCACTAGTT
>JAUXXK010000319.1 GCA_030681145.1 Methanobacteriaceae archaeon
TAAATTGGATTAATTACCCATATTATAACAAGGCTATTTATTAAAATAAAATTCATAATAAAAAAATTAACTTCAAAGTTAATGTTTTATTATGTTTAAAAGATTATAAGAACCCAAGCACAAAAAATGAATTAAATATTAGCTGATTTGATATTGGGTATATATACTAACTTTTCTAAAATTTAAAATACTTTAATGATGTGAAAAACATGATTTCTCCTAAAAAATATGCCAAGGCAGCAAAAATACCGCCTAAGGGGTTTAAAACTACAAATGAATTTTTTGATCACGTTTTTAAAGATAAAGAAATTATATGGATGGGTCAAAATACCAACCATCTTTATGAAGATACCCCTATCAGGGATGCTATGATTAACTGTATCAATAGTAAGGAATATTGTAAATATCCCCCGCCTGAAGGATTTCCTGAGCTTAAACAGTTGATATTAGAAGATCTGGGATTAAAAGGATTCGATATACTGATAACTGCGGGAGGAACAGAATCTCTTCATCTATGTATGAATGATGTATTAGAACCTGAAAACAGTGTAATAACATGCGACCCTGGCTATTTGATTATAGATAATTTTGCCAGCAGATTCAGTGATAATGTGATTTCTGTGCCCATCTATAATGAGGATTGCGGATATAAACTCACTCCAAAACTTGTAAAAGAATACATGGATGAAAACACAAAACTTATTTCATTAATAGATCCTTTAAATCCGTTAGGATCTTCTTATACTAAAGAAGAAATGGAAGAATTTGCTAAAATAGCTATTGAAAATGACATTTATCTTCTACATGATATAACTTATCGGGAATTTGCCCGAGAACATCATTTAGCAGCAAATTTTGCTCCAAATCATACTATAACTATCTATAGTTTTTCTAAAATATTTGGAATGGCGGGTCTTCGAATTGGAGCCATAATTGGTATTCCTGAGATTATAAAATCTGTACGGAGCATTCTCATAAATGACTTAGGAACAAATGTTATCTCCCAAGCAGGAGCTATAGCTGCACTAAAATCAAAAAATCAGTGGATCGATCATATTAAAAACACTACTCGTAATAATCAAAAGATTATAAAAGATGCTGTAGATCAAGTCGAAGGTGCGTTTATACCGGTTTATCCTTCTGATGGTAATATGCTTGCTATTGACCTTAAAGGTACTGGAATTGATCCTCAAGACATGACTGATTATATGTTGGAACAAAATGTTTTCATAAGGCAAGGTTCATATACTAGCAAACTCTATGGTGATCGCTACATTCGACTAAGTTTTTCAGTTCCAGAAGAACATGTTAAAATATTTGCAGAGAAGTTTTTAGAGGCTGTGGATGTTTTAAGACCTATTTAATCTTTTATTTTTGATTCCTTCCTTTTTTGAATAATTAGTTCAAAACCTCAAAAACTTTAATTTTTTTACTCATAAAAAAATTAATTATATATATTTATTTAAAATAAAATAGTTTTTATTTAAATAATCAAATTTAATCGTTTTTAATGTAATAGTATTCACCCATCTCCTTTTGTTTTCGATCAAGAAAACTGTTGTATTTATTAACCCGCGGGCGCTTTGTTTCCTTATCTCTACGGAATGTAATGCCCACATCTGAAAGAAAACGATTCATAGAATCTCTAAGTGCTTTAGGGCTAGTAGAATGACCTTCTGATCCGGGGTGACCATGAAATACCATGGCCCTATCAGATATGTAATCTATGAAAACTATGTCGTGATCGATAATGATAGATGCTGCATTTCTACTTTCTACTATTTTTCTAATGGTTCTTGATGCAATCAATCTCTGTTCTACATCCAAAAATGCGGTGGGTTCATCAAGAACATAAATTTCAGCAGGTTGAGATAATGTAATTGCTACAGCAAGTCTTTGTAATTCCCCACCACTTAAATCACTTACTTGTTTATCTATTATTTCTTCTAGAGAAAATGGTTTCATTATTTCTGTTTTAAAGATATTGGTACCATAAGTAGGAGCGTTAGTGTATAAAAATTCCTGCACACTTCCTTCAAATTCGGAAGAGAGATATTGGGGCTTATAAGAAATATTCACTTTTTTGTTAATTTTTCCTTCATCTGGTTTTTCCACTTCGGCCAACATTTTGGCAAATGTAGTTTTACCAATACCATTGGGTCCAAAAGCCGTAACAATTTCGTTGTGATATATTTTTCCTTGATCTGATTCTAGAGAGAATCCATCATAAGATTTTTTAAGATGGGAATATTCAGTTAAAACTTCACCTTCTTCTTCGGGGGTGGGGGGCCTTATCTGGAATACTATGGCTTGTTTTCTAAATCTAACATTTTCTTCCCTTAAAAAACCATTTATATATGCATTTATACCAACTCTAACTCCCCTCATCTGAGAAACAACACCATAACCACCAGCTTTACCATATAAAACGTGAACATAATCTGATATGGCATCCAAAGCAGCTAAATCATGTTCAATAACCATAACTGATTTTCCATCTTCTGCCAGTTCCCTTATAACCTTTACAGCATTCAATCGCTGCCTTACATCTAACCATGATGTAGGCTCGTCAAAATAATAGAAATCTGCATCTTTTAAAACAGCTGCTGCTATGGCAACTCTTTGCAGTTCTCCGCCACTTAACTTTGATATTTTCCGATTTAAAACAGGACGGATGTCTAAACTATCCAATACATTATCCATCTGATCACGTTCATCCACTTGATCCAGAAGGTTTTTAACTTCTCCTTTAACGTATTTCGGCAGTATGTCCACCATCTGGGGTTTATGAACAACTTTTAAGTCTTTATCGGACAATTTTTTAAAGTAATTTTGAAGTTGAGATCCTTTAAAATAATTTGTTACATCATCCCAAGTAATATCTTCATCATATTTTCCTAAATTAGGTTGCAGCTCTCCAGATAGAATTCGAATAATGGTTGATTTTCCAATTCCATTGGGTCCCAGCATACCCACTACAGAACCTTCACTTATATTGGGCATACCAAATAGCTCAAACATGTTCTGGCCATAACGGTGGATAGGATCTTCTAGTGCTTCAGGAAGATTAATAATATTTACTGCATCAAATGGACATCTTTTAGTACATATTCCGCATCCTGAACATAATTCTTCAGAAATTAATGGTTTTTTTGTCTTTTCATCGATTATAATAGTATCTTCATCCATCCTTACGCCGGGGCAATATTCAATGCACATATAACTGCACTTTTTGGGCTGGCATCTATCATGATCTAATATAGAAATTCTACTCACTTTATCACCATAAATTTGAATTTAAACTTATTCATAATATAAATTAATTAAAATGCATTAATAAGGCTATAATATTAATTAAAGCAATACTCAGCTTATAAAAATTAAGTTTAACATAATTAAAATAACCATATAATATTTTAATTTTATTAGTTTATTAGTTTATCCTTTAAACTATTTGATTATTAATTATAGAAAAATTAGGGGAAATATAATATTTTTTATTAATTACAGAATAGATAATTAATTAAAATTTTTTAATTAAAATATATTCAGCTTTTTTAAATAAATATTAAAAAAAAATAAAAAAAGAATTTATAGAATTAACTCATATTTTTTTTACAGCTAATTCTATGTCTGATGCTTTAACGGTTTTTCTTCCAGCGTGTTTAGCTAATTTAACAGCTTCTAAAGCTAGTGTTTCGCCCGTTTCTTCTAAAGCTTTTGCTAAAGCTTCTCTTGCATCATCACTGATTCTTTGTGCACCGGCATTTTTTATGATACGTCCCACTGGTGCGACAGGTAATTCAGCCATAATATCACCTCATTTTTATCTAATACTCCATACTATTTAAATTTATTGTTTATATGGCTATTTTGGTGACTCATATTAGTTTTGTGACCCACCTAAATGATGTGGAGCTTAAGGTGACATGAGGATAATCTGATTATTTATGGGGGTGGTTCAAAATATCCCTACTTAGATTTTTGTACCTCGGCGAGATTTACATGAAAAATTAATATGTCATAATCATCAGATAGTTGGATAGAAAACATGGATTTTTTTAAGGTGAAAAAATGAAACAAGTTATTGTTATGAGGGCTGATATCAATATGAGCAGAGGCAAAATTGCTGCTCAAGCGTGTCATGCTGCTTTAGGATCATTTAAAAGAGCAAATATTAATGAAATTAAAAAATGGGAGATTGAAGGCGAAAAAAAAGTTGTTTTGAAGGTTAATTCGCTGGAAGAGTTATTTGAAATTTTTGAGCTAATAAAGGCTGCGGATTTACCTAATTATCTAGTTCGTGATGCAGGTCATACTGAAATTCCCAGTTCTACGGTAACATGTTTGGGGGTTGGCCCTGATGATGACGAAAAAATAGATAAGATAACTCAAGACCTCAAGTTACTTAAATGAAGCAGATATATTTAAACAAGTTGGTTATTTATTTTATATAATAATTAATGCATTTATTCAGGAACATAATTTTAATCTTGGCCTGCTAGTTAATAAATTAAAAATGAAATAATCCCAATATATTTTAATGGAGTAAATTTAAATAAAAATTTCTTTAATGTAAATAAACTAATTAAATAGTTTAATGTAAGATAATTTTTTTAAATCTTGAGTTGATTTTTATGGAATGGGTAATAAAAGTAGGTGGCAGCCTATTCCCGGAACATGCATTAAATTTGTTAAAGTCTTTTTCGGGAGAAAAGGTGATAGTAATATGCGGTGGGGGCGTTTTTGCTAATCATATTAGATATCACGATTCTAAAATGAATTTTTCTGCAACAGCTGCCCATGAATCTGCTATACTTTGTATGGATATAACTGCAAGACTTCTAGCAGACAAACTAGATAATGCTGAACATGTATCGGATCTTAGTACAGCTAAAAAGATAATTGAAAAAAATAAAATCCCCATACTGCTTCCTTCTAGAATAATGCATTATCTGGATCCACTGGAACATTCATGGAATGTTACATCAGATTCCATATCATTTTACATTGCCAGATTGTTACAAGCAAAACTTTTAATAGCAACAGATGTAGATGGTATATATACCCGAAAACCATCTGCCAAAGATGCTAAACTTATAAATAAAATTAGTGCTAAAAAACTACTATCTTTTGGTGAAACATCAATTGACACATCATTGGGCGAGCTTTTAATAGAATTCGGGTCTAATTGTTACGTTGTTAATGGAAAGTACCCTGATAGGGTGCTCTCTATTATTAATGCTTGTGCTGATGTTAAAAATACACAATACACACTAGTTAGAGGTGATTAAATGGAAAAAATAGAGTGTACATCATGTAAACAGGAAATACCTCTGGTAGAAACTTATGTTAAGTTTGAATGTCCTGAGTGTGAAGAAATTATTTACCGATGTCAGAAATGCCGAACTTTCGGACATATCTACACTTGCAAATGTGGTTTTAAAGGACCTTAAGTTTCAACTTTTTTAAGTTGCCAAACTTAATTTCTTAAATTTGATTTTAAGTAATTATTTATTCATTCCCCAATTTTCAAAAAATATATAAAAATACTGATTTTTTCTAAACCATAAACTTATATATCAAAAGTATTACATTTAGTAATAACATTTATTTATTCAGTATTACTATATTTTTTTGGGATGAATAAAGATATACAAATCAAAAAATAAAAAAATCTAAATTGGAGGTTATATTATGGGTGAAGTAGTAACTACCATAAAACTAATGCCTGAAAGTCCTGATGTGGATTTAGAAAATATTAAAAAAAATATTGAATCTACCATGCCTGAAGGAACTGAACTACATCAAATTGAAGAAGAACCTATTGCTTTTGGCCTTGTTGCCTTAAATGTGATGGTTATAGTAGATGATGGTGAGGGTGGAACTGAAGAAGTAGAAACCAACCTAAAACAACTTGACGGTATAAGTAATATTGAAGTTGTTGATGTAAGAAGATTGATGTAGCTGATGTTTTTATTTTTTAATAAAGTTTAAAAAACTTTTTAATTATTAAATACACGGGTGAAAAATATTTTTGATCTCATACTGGCCTGCTTGGTCGGAATTTTATGCGGTGCAATAACTGGCATTATTCCTGGTATTCACGTCAATACTGCAGGAGCCATAATTTTTGCATCGTCTGTTTTTCTTTTAAATATATTTTCTATTGAATTTTTATGCGTATTTTTAGTGGCTATGTCTATAGCCCACGCACTTCTAGAATTTATACCATCTATGCTCTTAGGGGTTCCAGATGAAAATACTGCACTGTCTATTTTGCCTGGCCATCAAATGGTTTTGGAGGGTCATGCCAAAGAAGCCATACGTTTAGTTGCTATAGGTGGCTTTGGAGCAGTCATTGTAACTGTATTATTACTACCTATTTTTATCATGGTTTTACCCCCAATATATCATGGGATAAGGCCTTATGTATGGATAATCCTCGTTTTAGGTTCTATTTATATGATAATACGATTAGGAAATGACTTAAAAACTATAACTTGGTCAGTTTTTTTATTTTTGTTATCTGGGATAATGGGAGGAGTAATGCTACAAACTCCAATATCTTCTAATTTAACATTAATGTGTCTTTTCACAGGACTTTTTGGGGTTAGCACTATGATTTACAGCTTAAATGAAAAATCCATTCTCCCAGATCAAAATAAATCTTGTAATTTCCATTTTAACAGCCAGATATTCAGGGGGATAATGGCTGGGGGAATTGCGGGCACTATTTTGGGCTTTTTACCGGGGTTTGGCCCGGCCCAGGGAAGTATTATAGCACAAGAATTAAGTGGAGGTGGTGGAGAAGCTGATACTGAGACTTTTTTAACGGCTTTAAGTGGTGTAAACACATCTGACACATTATTTTCACTAGTGGCAATATATCTTATAGGAAACCCTCGTAGTGGAATAGCTGTGTATATTTCACAGTTTATTCAAGAATTTACTTTTAATCATCTATTATTTTTTATATTTGCATCACTTACCGCGGTTTCCATATCTTTAATAATATGTTTAAAAGCGGGAGATTGGTTTAGTGAATATATGCAAGGCATAAATTACAAAAAACTTTCAGTTATTGTTATAATATTTATGGTGGTTATTTTAATTTGTTTTTGTGTTATTGAGGGAGCATCTTTGCCATTTATCGTATTAACATTAATTTCTTCGACGGCTCTGGGATTATTACCTCATTATCTTGGAGTAAGTAAATCTCATTTAATGGGTGTTTTAATTGTTCCGGCGATCATAATTTATTTTAGCATGTTTAATTAATTATTATGATTTTTATTAATAAAAAGATCAATAAAATTAAAAAATCAAGGTATAATCTATTCTAAAAAAAGATTTAAATTTTATATTAACAGTACTTTTTTTGATAATTTTTTGGCGGCATCTTCAAATTCTTTTGGATTAACTCCGGGAAATGGATCGATAATACATAAATCAAATTTTTCATCTAAAACAGAATTAAGATTCCTAATGTCTAGATTATAAACTTTAAACTGCTTGCCGCATGCTATCATACACTTTTCCAACTTTTCATTAAAAAAATCTACTTTAAATCCATTTACTTCCAGATTTAAAGCTGTCATATGTGTGGCGGGCTTCCAAAGATCATTAAAAATAACTTTACTTGCGCCGGCCATTAAAGAAAAAATGCCTAGTGTGCCTGGACCAGAAGTAGCATCTATAACTGTAAAATCCATATTATGGAAGTTTTTTTTTATAAAAAGAGAAGTAGATGTTATTTTGGCAGATTTATGGCTGGGAAATTCAATATGTATTTCGCTCTGATCTTTATGAACACATATTGGTCCTTTAGGTGTATTCATAATGTCACATCTCATATCACAACCTGCTAGGGTTTCATAGACATGGGGATTATATGATGAATCTTTTAATCCAACTACATTTTGACTTTCTCCTTTTATCACTGCTTTTACTTCTGGAACTTCTTCCATTATTTTTTCAGCACATTTTTGATTCATTTTTGGTGAAAGTACAATGAGGGAATTTTCTCCCAAATAAGGACTTGCTTGTAGAGGATAAGCTGGGGTTATTAATGGTGCACATGCATTTCTCAATGTTGCATTTTTGCTTTGTAGATTTTCTCTGATCATTAATTTTAATACATGGGCCATAACCAGATCCAGATGCCTTTTTCCACATAAACATCGTTCAAATTGTGAATCGAAGCTATTCAAGCTTATTTGTTTGCTGATGGGCGTAAATTTTTTAATTGATGGTTTTAGGCAATTTTTACATGGATTAAACGTGTTTTTAGCTTTTATCAATATTTCTTCAGCAGTACTTATACAGGTACTTCCGCACTTGCATTTTAATTCCATATGCTTAAATATGGTGTTATCCATATTAAATATTTGAGTTTTATGAAGCAAAAACGGAAAGATATTTTAAAGGACCTTTTAGGTGAATTTGGTTCTGAGGACTATGATGAAATTGAAAAAGAGTCTGAAGATAATGAAAAACCAGCTGAAGTAGATGAACCAGTTATTCCTGAGGAAAAACCTTTTAATATAATTGAAGATAATGAGGAAGAAGAAGAGGATGAGGATTCTTTCAATATTGAAAAAATAATGGAAAGACAAGTTAAACCTCAAAAAACTATAAAAAAATCAACTGATCATTCTAGAGCAGAAATTATAGAAGAAGAGCTAGTTCCCGAATATAATATCAGTGTTCCTAATTTTTCTGATAATGAAAGACTTTTACTTAATGAAATTAGGGAAAAATTAGTTGAAGTGGCTGTTTCCAAGGGTGATGATTTTAGAATAGATGAATCAAGTTTTATTAAGGAAGTAAAAGAATTTTTAAGGATGAAGGGTGTTCGAAATATCGATAAACTTTCAGCCCAGATATCTCAAGAAATGCTTGGATATGGGGAACTGGACCCTTTAATTAAAGATGATGATCTAGAAGAGATCATGGTAATCGGAATAAAAAGACCTGTTTTTGTTTATCACCGAAAAATTGGAATGATGGTTACCAATGTAGTATTTGAGGATGATAAGGATATTAAATCACTTATAGATGTTATAGCGCGTCAGGTAAATCGTAGAATCGACCAACAAACTCCTATTTTGGATGCTCGATTGCCTGATGGATCAAGGGTTAATGCAACCATCCCTCCGGTTTCTGCTGATGGTTCAAGTCTCACCATACGTAAATTTAAAAAAGATCCTTTAACTGTAATTGATTTAATTAATTTTAAAACAATGTCTTCTCATTTGGCTGCTTTTTTATGGATATGTGTGGATGGATTAGGAGTTAAACCATGTAATGCAATTATTGCGGGAGGAACTGGTTCTGGAAAAACCACTACTTTAAACACGGTAACTTCTTTTGTACCTCCTCGGGAGAGAATAATTACCATTGAGGATACTTTAGAACTTCAATTACCTCACACCCATGTTTTAAGGATGGAAACACGCCCCCCTAATATTGAAGGGTCTGGTGAACTGGATATGGATACTCTAGTTAAAAATTCTTTAAGACAAAGGCCTGATCGTGTGATTGTAGGAGAAGTAAGGGGTCACGAGGCCATAACTCTTTTCACAGCTCTTAACACAGGTCACTCTGGATTTGGCACGCTTCACTCAAATACTGCTAGAGAGACCATTACTCGTCTTATAAATCCTCCTATGAATGTTCCGAATATTATGATTCCTGCGTTAGATTTTATTATAATGCAA
Organism: Methanobacteriaceae archaeon; assembly: GCA_030681145.1. Classification (GTDB taxonomy): domain Archaea; phylum Methanobacteriota; class Methanobacteria; order Methanobacteriales; family Methanobacteriaceae; genus JAUXXK01. Next base: position 9,723 of record JAUXXK010000319.1, read on the forward strand.
AATCGTATGTATCGTCCTGAAGGAGGATCTATAAGGAGGATTACTGAAGTTGCCGAAGTAGTAGGTATGGAAGAAGGCAATGTTCAGCTTAACCGTGTATTTGAATGGAATAATGTTACTGATAAATTAGAATATGTAGGAATTGCTAGCCAAACCCTGAGGTCTCTTTCTGAACTCAGAGGTGTTAGTATAACGGAAATTGAAGAAGAAATTGAGAAGAGAAGATTAGTACTGGAATATATGGCTGATAAAAATCTCCGATCCATTGATGATGTAGGGCAATATATTACTGAGTATTATAAAGACTCTGATGAATTACTTGATAGAGTATTATAAAAATATTTCCTATTATTTAAGTTTCTTAGATTAAATATTAGATATTACAACGATATGAGTAATTTTAGTGAATATAAAATCATTAAGGTTATTTGCATTGTTTTATTTAATTTAGATAAAGGTGATTATTATGGCTATAAAAGGCATTAAAGATCTTTTTGATAAAATTGGTGGTTTCACTATTGATTCTGGTAAAAAAGTCGGTGATACTGTCCAAGTACCCGTAACAAAGTTGGGAGGAATAAACAATAAAATAAGTAATAAAAAAAAAGGAATTGGCAGAATAAAAGACGGGGCCACAAAAAAATCAGGAGGGTCTAAAACTTCTGGATTTAGGCCTAAAGAAACTTCTTCAAAAATTATAAAGCGTATGAAAATGAGTCCTGAAGAAATCAACGTTTTCAAAGGGCTTATTGAATCTGAAAAGGATGAAAAAAAACCTCCAAAAGCAGATAAAACAAAACAAGAATCTTTTCAAAAAGCTTCACTAGAAGAACTTCTTAAAGATGAAGATAAGGACCAACTTAACCCTAAATTAATTATTGGCCTGGGATTGGCATCTGGTTTAATTGTTCTAGGTGTAATGGTTGTTCTTGGTTTTGGAATTGAAATAGGGTTAGCATTAATGCTGGTAGTATTTTTAATGTCAATGATATTAATATTCCTACCTAATCTTAAAAAAGGGGGCCGCTCTGCTGAGGCTTCAAGAGAATTACCCTACGCTTTAAGACAGATGGCCACAGAACTTAGAGCAGGTTTAGGACTTCATGATAGTATGAGGTCTGTTGCTATGTCGGGTTATGGTCCTTTATCTGAGGAATTTGCTAGAACTTTAGAAGAAATAAAATATGGTGAAACCACAGAAAATGCACTTATGGATATGAGTGAGAGGATAAATTCTGAGGGAATGAAAAGAGCTATTTATCAGATAACTCGTACTTTAAGTAGTGGAGGGGATCTGGCTAAAACTTTAAATGTTATAGCAGATGATATCGCTTACGAAATGAGAATGAAACTAAAGGATTATTCTCAAAAACTAAATTCCTTTACCATGATATACATGTTTGTTGCGGTATTAGGTCCGGTTATATTTATGATCATGTTATTGGCGGCTTCTACAGTAATGGGGGGTGCTCTTTTTCCACCTATTGTTCTAATAATCCTCTATCTGTTCTTTTTCCCAATGGTTGTGGGATTCATGGCATTCATGATTAAAAGATTAGAACCTAAGATTTAAAATAAAAATTATTTTTTATTTTATGTATTATTATGTAATGATTTCTTTGCCATTTTTATTTTCTTTTAGAGTATTATTGTGATTGTTAATTTTTTTAAGATTTTTATTAGTTTTTCTTTAATATTATTATAGGGATATCAAATAATTCTTTTAAAATATATTTATTATCACCATTTCACGTGATATGGGCTCCTAACAAACCCAATTGTGGAAAAAAGAAAATTGCTAAAAACTGTAAAATAACCACAATCAATAATGTCATCCCTATAAAAATGTATTCGGGGGTTCCTATTTTTTTATTTAGGTTATAGTATAATTTTGATTTATCTGAATATCCTCTGCTTAACATACTTAAATAAATACTTTCACCACGTTCGTATGATCTCAAAAACATCATCATTATAGTAAAGCCCAGCTGCTTCAATCTCCAACTATAAGCAGTTTTTTTATTGAAAATATTAAAGTTTCGTGCGGTCTGGGCATTGGTAATTTTTTTTAATTCATCATAAAATAGAAATATAAACCTTATCATGAGACTCAATATCATGGAAAAATCTCGGGGCATCCCTAATTTTCGGAATGATTGCACAACTTCTTGCATGGGACTTATTGAAGATAATAATATGACCGAAGTTAAGGTTACTAATATTCTAGAGAAAAGCAATGCCCCGAATATCAACCCCTGATAAGTTATATTTATTCCAAAAGGAAATTGGTATATTATATCCCCGGGATGTACAAATGGCTGAAAAGCAATAATAAAAATACTAAATGGCAACAATATTAAAACTCTCAATAATGCTGTTTTGAAGGAAATATTTGATAAATAAATTAATAATATTAGATAAGCCTCTAAAGCGATTAAAACTATTATTTGCGTGCTGAATACTGCGTAAATTATAATAAACGTTAATAATATTAATTTAATTCGCCCATCTAATGAATGAAGAATGCTTTCTTTCATGGACTCTTTTTCAATAACATAAATTGTATCAGTAATTCCCATTTTCTGTCTCCAATATTAATCTGAGATAAAATTAGAAATAATATATAGAAAGGAATATAAAAATTAATTTCCTTTCTTTTATTTTTTTTATTTAAGAATCATTTGAATTGGATTTAAACCATCTGGCAGTAGTAGCTAAACCAACCATGGCCAGGAAAGCTATAATTGTGCCTATGACTATTGAAATAGCTCCGCCTAATGGAGATTCGCCCAATGCAGGTACGAGGTAGTCTGGTAGTGGTGCTTCAAACATTGGTTCAGTTTCTTCTACAAGAAGAATCTTTTCAGCCGCACTTTCCAAACCGTCAGGATCTGAAGAAGCTAGGAATGGTGCTAAAATTGCTATTATGATGGCAACTATTAACCCACCAATAACGAATTTTTTGTCTTTAGCTTTCATTTGCCCACCTCGCTGCCTGATTTAGTTTTATTCCAGTGTAATAAATCTGGCCGAACCTTTTGAATAGCTAAAATTGCTACTACGGTTATTGCTCCTTCAGCAATACCTATTACTGCGTGATAAAGTCCCATAAAGATTAAACCTAAGTCATATGGAAAAGTTCCAGCCAGTGCCAATTCGATTGCCACGGCCAGTGAAGCAACAAATATAGATGCCCATCCTGCTAAGAATATCGCTACCCAAAGATTCAGTTTTTGCAAGGCTTTGAATACTCCAAAACCAGTGAAACCAGCTATAACGCCCATATCTAAAATATTGGCTCCTAAAGCAGTAATTCCTCCGTCTCCGAAGAAAAATCCTTGCACAGTAAGCACAACTGCCAAAACAAGTACAGCGGCCCAAGGGCTACCAAACACAATTGCTACTAAAGCGGCTCCTAACATATGTCCACTTGTTCCCCAAGGTATGGGTATGTTCATAGCTTGCATGGCAAATATAAAAGCTGCTAATACTGCCATTAATGGGACACGTTTTTCGTCAAGATTTTCTTTTGCCCAGTTAAGAGCAAAATACAATGCTATAATGGTAATTATATAATATATTCCTGTCTGCCATAAAGGCAGGAAACCATCAGGTATATGCATATTTGACCTCCTTTATTTATAAGAGAGTCCTTTAAAGGTTTGTATAGTATTTAATGGAGTAATACTATTTAATATCTTATTTATAAAAAATTAATACTACTAACTTCCTATTGGGTCCCTCTTAACACAATTATTATCTTCTGATTTATACTTATAAATGTTATAGTTAGTATTACTAACTCTTTATTTTAATGTTAGAATTTATTACTTTTGTAATACTAACACAGCTCTAAATCGAAAATATTATTAAAAATTGTTTTTATTAAAAATGAAATGGTCTTATATGAAAAAATCCTGTTTATTAAAATGTTTTTAATGTGGTTATTTTAAATTGTATTAAATGCTTAAGAATGTTATTAACCCTCAAAAGGTGAGTAATCGAATAATATATCGTGGTAAACAAATGCTGGGCGAAGTTCCAACTAGAAATTTAAACTAATAGATAAACAAATTAAAACTACATATATTATTTTGCTAACTTCCTTTACATGATTAATCATTTTCATATTTGATCTATTTTTTAAATTATTATAGTCACTTGTCTGGTTTGAAACCGTTAATGAATTATATATTATAATAATGTGATCATAAATTTGTGATTTTACATCTCCAAAAAGAACAGTCCATATATAATAATATTAGCTTTGTTAAACAGTGCCATTTCATTATTACTTTTTTTTAACTATTTATCAAATTTTTAATACAAAAACTTTATATGTTTTAATAATAAATTCAAGATATCATTATATATCATTATAAATCATTAATAATTAAATTATAATATATCATTATAAATCATTAACAATAATTGGGATTAAGCTGGTGATAATATGGCACCTAAATCAACCAAACTTAAAGAATTTAAAGAAGATTTTTGGAAATCTAAAGATATTAAAATCTCCATTGGGGAGATTGATCAAGACAAAGTAGGAGAAAAGGCTGATGGTGCTGTCAAAATGGGACCAACTCCTAAACCTCATGTCACGGACCTCAGAGAATGGGACATGAAGCTTATGGAAAGATATGAACCATTTTACGCCCCATTTTGTGATATGTGTTGTCTTTGTACCTATGGTAAATGTGATTTAACTGCAGGTAAAAAAGGAGCATGTGGGATTGATATTAAAGCCCAACAAGCTCGTATGGTTTTACTTGCTTGTTGCATTGGGGCCGCGGCCCACTCAGCTCATGCTAGGCATTTGCTAGAGTACCTTATTGAAAAAAGAGGTGAAGATTTTCCTATTGATTTGGGAATGAACATAGATATTGAAGCACCAATTATAAGGACTCTTATTGGTAAAGCTCCTAAAAAACTGGGTGAATTAAGAGAAGCTATGGATTATATGGAAGAACAGAACTTACATCTACTTTCTGCTTGCCACACTGGTCAAGAAGGAAGCAATATTGACTTTGAATCAAAAGCTTTACATGCCGGACTAATGGATAACTTAGGTAAAGAAATAGGAGATATTGCACAAATAGTGGCTCTAAACTTCCCTAAAGGCGATGAAGATGCTCCTTTAGTTGAACTGGGTGTTGGAACAGTAGATAGGGAAAAACCGGTGGTTTTATGTATCGGACACAATGTTTCATCCGGGGCAGGAGTAATCGATTACGTAGAAGATGAAGGCTTGGAAGATAATGTGGAAGTTTGCGGTATTTGTTGTGCTGCTATAGATATAACACGTTACAATCACCATGCTAAAGTAATAGGTCCAATTTCTAAGCAATTAAAATTCATAAGAAGTGGTGTTGCTGATGTTATTGTAGTAGATGAGCAGTGTATACGGTCCGATGTTCTTGAAGAAGCCAAGAAAAACCAGTGTAAAGTAATTGCTACTACAGATAAGATGTGCCTAGGTTTACCAAATCTAACTGACGAAGATGCTGATAAAATAGTGGCCCAGCTAATTAACAATCAAATTGAGGGTGCACTAATCTTAGACCCCGATAAAGTAGGAGAAGTGGCCACTAAAGTAGCTATACAAATAGCTGATGATCGTGGAATGCTCAAATAAGAT